>NZ_JAIFKJ010000174.1 GCF_019695415.1 Thiohalocapsa sp. | reverse complement strand
CGGAGCCGAGCCATGTGGGATTATTCCGAGACCGTCAAAGAGCACTTCTTCAACCCGCGTAACGCCGGTGCTGTCGCCGACGCCAACGCCATCGGTGAGGTGGGCTCCCTCTCCTGCGGTGATGCGCTGCGCCTGACCCTGAAGGTCGACCCAGTTACGGACACCATCCTGGAGGCCGGCTTCCAGACCTTCGGCTGCGGCTCCGCCATCGCCTCCAGCTCCGCGCTGACGGAGCTGATCAAAGGCATGACCGTCGATGAAGCGCTCAACGTCAGCAACCAGGACATCGCGGACTTTCTGGACGGCCTGCCCCCCGAGAAGATGCACTGCTCCGTCATGGGCCGCGAGGCGTTGCAGGCTGCGGTCGCCAACTACCGCGGCGAGGTCTGGAAGGACGACCACGAGGAAGGCGCCCTGGTGTGCAAGTGCTTCGCCGTAGACGCGGTGATGATCGAGGACACCATCCGCGCCAACGGTCTCAGCAGCGTCGAAGAGGTGACCAACTACACCAAGGCCGGCGGCGGCTGCTCCGCCTGCCACGAAGGCATCGAGGAAATCCTGACCCGCGTCCTCGCCGAAGAGGGCAAAACCTTTGACCCCACCGCGGCCGCGCCGCCGCCAGCCGGCAAGCCCAAGCTCGGGAATCTCGCGCGCATCCGCCGTATCGAGAACGCCATCGAGGCCATCCGCCCGAACCTACAGCGCGACCACGGCGACGTGGAGCTGGTGGACATCGACGGCAAGAACGTCTTCGTCAATATGACCGGCGCCTGCTCTGGCTGCCAGATGGCCTCCACCACGCTGGAGGGCATCCAGCAGCGCATCGTCGAGGACCTGGGCGAGTTCGTACGGGTGCTGCCTGTGGGGAAGGGCCAAGCGCCGAGGGCCGAAGGCCGAGGCACCACGGTCTGAGAGAGTCGGACCATGAGGGCGATCCGCGTCCTCGGCCCCTGGCCCTCGGCCCTCGGCCCTGCCGGCGCCGCGGATACATCCAGAATCGCGGCCCGTGGGCATCAACAAGAGAGACTCGTCATGCGTTCAGAAGCCGAAGCGCCGGCCCCTGGCATCTACCTCGACAACAACGCCACCACCATGGTGGACCCCGCCGTGGTGGAGACCATGCTGCCCTACTTCACCGAGCAGTTCGGCAATCCGTCGTCCATGCACCAGTTCGGCGACCGCGTCGGTCGCGCCCTCAAGACAGCCCGGCAACAGGTGCAGGCACTGCTCGGTGCAGAGCTGGACTCGGAGATCGTTTTCACCTCTTGCGGCACGGAGTCGGACTCCACGGCCATCCTGTCTGCGCTCAAGGCGCAGCCGGACCGCCGCGAGATCATCACCACCGTGGTCGAGCATCCTGCAGTACTGAGCCTCTGCGAGCACCTGGAGAAGGAAGGCTACACCGTCCACTATCTCAAGGTGGACAAGAAGGGCCGCATCGACATGCAGCAGTACCTGGACGTCCTGTCCAGCAACGTCGCCATCGTCTCGGTGATGTGGGCCAACAACGAGACCGGGACGCTCTTCCCGGTGGAGGAAATGGCCGAGCTGGCGCGCTCCGCCGGGGTCATGTTCCACACCGATGCGGTTCAGGCCGTGGGCAAGGTGCCTATCGACCTCAAGCGCACCGCCATCGACATGCTGTCGCTATCCGGGCACAAGTTGCACGCGCCTAAGGGCATCGGTGTGCTGTACCTGCGCCGCGGCACTCGCTTCCGCCCGCTGCTGCGCGGCGGCCACCAGGAGCGCGGCCGGCGTGCCGGCACCGAGAACAGCGCCTCCATTGTTGCCCTCGGCAAGGCCTGCGAGCTGGCGCTGGCGCACATGGACGAGGAGAAGACCCAGGTGCGTACGCTTCGCGATCGCCTGGAGCAGGGCATTCTCACCGCCGTACCCAATTGCTTCGTCACCGGCGACCCAAGCAACCGGCTACCGAACACCTCCAACATCGCCTTCGAGTATATCGAGGGCGAGGCCATTCTCCTGCTGCTGAACAAGCTCGGCATCGCGGCCTCCAGCGGCTCCGCCTGCACCTCAGGCTCACTCGAGCCGAGCCACGTCATGCGCGCCATGGACATCCCCTTCACCGCCGCCCACGGCACGACCAGATTCTCATTGTCGCGCTACAACACGGTGGAGGAGATCGACCGGGTCATCGAGGCCGTGCCCCCCATCGTCGCGCAGCTGCGCAAGCTCTCGCCCTACTGGGACGCCGCAGCCAACGCACCGGTGGAAGAGCCCGAGACAGCCTTCCAGCCGGCATACGCTTAAGCCGCTGCGCAGAAGCGGCACCTAGGGCCGCCGACTTCGGTCGGCATCCTGGTGCCAACGGACTTCAGGCCGTCGCACCAGAATCGCGCAAAACCGACCAGGTGGGTCGAAAATCCGCACTTCCGACGCCCAAAGCAGCATGGTCGGCTGTTGAGCCAATCGCCCGGCGAGCCTGTTGCGAACGAGCCTGAGACCGACGGCCGCCTCGCGGCCACATTGGCCGAGCCGGCGGACCACGTGAAAAGCAAGGGCGCTTGGCGCAAACGCCTTCTATTCGAGGTTAGCGCGACTGCCGCTAGTTGGGCCCACAGCTCGACGCCGGCTCACCCGGCTACACGGTCAGATACTGCTTCACCAGGTCCTCGCTCAGCTCCGGCATGGGGCCGGCGGCCATCAGGCGGCCGCGGTCGAGGATAACGAAGCGGTCGGCGACCCGCCGGGCGAAGGGGAGCTTCTGCTCCACCAGCAGCACCGTCAGCCCCAGATCGTCGATGAGCTTGCGGATAATGTCACCGATCTCGTGGACGATGTTGGGCTGGATGCCCTCGGTCGGCTCGTCCAGGATCAAGAGCTTGGGGTCAATGACCAAAGCGCGGCCAATGGCAAGCTGCTGCTGCTGGCCGCCGGAGAGGTCGCCACCGCGGCGGCGCAGCATGTCCTTGAGCACCGGGAAGAGGTCGAAGATGTACGCTGGGATCTCACGCTTGCCATCGGCCCGGGCCGGCAGGCCGATCTCCAGGTTCTCTTGCACCGTCAGCAACGGGAAGATCTGCCGACCCTGGGGCACGTATCCGATGCCGAGCTCGGCGCGGCGCTCCGCCGGCAGCTTGGCGATGTCCCGGCCGATGAAGTCCATGCTGCCGCCGTACAGGGGCAGCAGGCCCATGATGCACTGCATCAGCGTGGTCTTGCCGACCCCGTTGCGGCCCATGACGCAGGTGCACTCCCCCGCGGGCACTTCGATGTCCAGGTCCCAGAGGGTGTGGCTTTCGCCGTAGTATTGGTTCAGAGCGTTGATCGTGAGCATGGATCTGGTAGCTTCCCGGAGCTCGCAAGGTGCGCAAGGCGGACTCGACGAAGATGGCGCAAGCAGCTCAGCGTGGCATCGCGTCCGGCCAAAGGTCGCCGAGAATCTCCTCGGGGGAGCAGGGACCCGCTGCAGAAAAAGTCATCGTAATCGAGCGACGTCTGCGATCGCCAGATCCGGACCATCGGTCTACTCACCGAGATACACCTCCACCACCCGCGGGTCGTTCTGCACCTGGTCCATGCTCCCCTCGGCGAGCACGCTGCCCTGATGCAGCACGGTGACGCGCCGGGCGATGGAGCGCACGAAGTCCATGTCGTGCTCCACGACGACGACGGAGTGCTTGCCCTGGAGTGACAGCAAAAGCTCCGCGGTGCGGTCCATCTCCTGATGGGTCATACCGGCGACCGGCTCGTCGACGAGCAGCAGCAGCGGGTCCTGCATCAGCAGCATGCCGATCTCGAGCCACTGTTTCTGCCCGTGGGACAGGCTGCCCGCCTCGCGCCGGGCGTGCTCGGTGAGGCCGATGGTCTCCAGTACCTCGTCGATGCGCTCACGCTGCGCCGCGGTGAGCCGAGCCAGCAGCGTCGGGAAGACACGCTTGTCGGCGGCCATGGCCAGCTCCAGGTTCTCAAACGACGTGTGATGCTCGAACACCGTAGGCTTCTGGAACTTGCGTCCGATCCCGATCTCCGCAATCTCGGGCTCACTGAGACGAAGGAGATCGATCTTCTGGCCGAAATAGACACTCCCGGAGTCTGGCCTGGTCTTGCCGGTGATGATGTCCATCATCGTGGTCTTGCCGGCGCCGTTGGCGCCGATGACGCAGCGAAGCTCACCGGCGTCCACGTAGAAATTCAGATGGTTGATGGCCTTAAACCCATCGAAGCTGACATTGAGATCCTCGATGTACAGGATCGGCCCATGACTCACATCCAGCTCCAAATCCTTGGCCTTAACCAAGAACTCGAAGGTCCGGTCCCTGCGCATGGATTCCTTGAACTGGACCCAGGCCCGCTGCTGAGCACTGAAGTCGAATGCACGATCCCGGTGCAGTAGATCGCGCTCATTGTCGGCCACCGGACTCAAGCTCAATCCTCCTGCTTTCGACCCTTCGCCTTGACGACGAGCGCAAACTGGCGGTCTCGGCGGATCGAGTCTCTGAACTGGCCCCAGGGTCGCCGCTGGCCCCGGAAATTGAAGGCGCGGTCACGGCGCCGCAGGTCCCGCGACTCGGCTTTGCTCATGCTCATAGGGTTACCTCTCTCTGAGCGTTCGTCCCCTTCGCTGTCCTGTCGAACAGGTGGACAAGCCCCAGCAGCGTGCACGGATCTATTGCGACGCCCCTCATACCGCTGCGCCCTCCGCCATCGCACCGCTCCGACGGCGTTTCAGCTGCCGAAAGAGCCCAGCGATGCCCTTTGGCAAAAACAAGGTCACGAGCACAAAGAGACCACCGAGAGCAAATAGCCAGGCCTCCGGGAAGGCGCCGGTGAAATAGGTCTTCCCGTAATTGACCACGACGGCGCCGACGACCGCACCATAGAGCGTCGCTCGGCCCCCGACGGCCACCCAGACCACCAGCTCGATGCTATTCAGGGGCGAGAACTCCCCCGGATTGATGATACCCACCTGCGGCACGTACAGGGCGCCTGCGATGCCAGCGAGCATGGCCGAGAAAGTCCAGATGGCGACCTTCACCCGGTCCACTCGGTAGCCGATGAAGCGGGTGCGCGCTTCCGCATCCCGAATCGCCACGGCCACCCGCCCAAGCTTGGATGTGACGATCCAGCGACAGGCGAGATACCCCAGCGCCAGCGCAATGGCGGAAGCAATAAAGAGCCCGACACGGGTGCTGTCCGCCTGCAAATCGAAGCCCAGCAGGTCTTTGAAGTCCGTGAGCCCGTTATTGCCGCCGAAACCCATCTCGTTGCGGAAGAAGGCGAGCATCAGGGCATAGGTCAGCGCCTGGGTGATGATGGACAGATATACACCGGTGACGCGCGAGCGGAAGGCGAGCCAGCCGAACACGAAGGCCAGCGCCCCCGGCACCAGTACCACCATCAGCGCCGCGAACCAGAACATATCGAAGCCGTGCCAGAACCAGGGCAGCTCCTGCCAGTCCAGGAACACCATGAAGTCCGGCAGGATCGGGTCGCCATAGACGCCGCGGTCGCCGATCTGGCGCATCAGGTACATGCCCATGGCATAGCCACCGAGCGCGAAGAAGGCCCCATGGCCCAGGCTCAGGATGCCCAGATAACCCCAGACCAGGTCCACCGCCACCGCCAGCAGCGCATAGGTCAGGTACTTGCCGAGCAGCGTCACCGTGTAGGTGCTGACATGGAGCGGATTAGCCTCGGGCACCGCCAGATTCAGCACCGACACCACGATGGCCACCGCCAGCAACAGTCCGAGCATCACCTGCCCGCCGGTATCACCCTTCAATAGCGTCAAAGGACCTGTCCCCTCGGTTCCAAATAAAGCTTTGCGTTGACTGGCTCGTGACAGCGCAGGGCCGCGTTAAAAGACCGTGAGATCAACGCTCACCCCCCTCCTCGAAACGCGCACCTCAACCTTCAGCCGCCCGACCCCGCTGCGGGAACAGCCCGCGCGGGCGCCACTGGATGAACAGGATGATGAACACCAGCACCAGAATCTTGGCGAGTACGGCACCGGTCCAGGGCTCCATGAACTTATTGGCCACGCCGAGCGTGAGCCCACCCACCAGTGTTCCCCAGAGGTTTCCGACGCCGCCGAAGACGACCACCATGAAGGAGTCGATGATGTAGGCCTGCCCCATGTTGGGGCCGACGTTGGTGAGCTGCGACAGGGCCACGCCGGCGACCCCTGCGATGCCGGCACCAAGCCCGAAGGTGAGCGCATCCACCCGCGCCGAGCGGACGCCCATGGCTCGTGCCATGGCCCGGTTCTGCGACACTGCGCGCACCTGCAGCCCTAAGGCCGTACGCTTCAGCACCAGCAGCAGAGCCACAAAGACCAAGAGCGAGAAGACGAAGATGTAGAGCCGGTTGAAGGTCAGCGACAACGCCGGATTGAGCTGCAGCGAGCCGCTCATCCAGCTCGGGTTTTCGACGATGACGTTCTGGGCGGAGATGGTCGTGCGTACCAGCTGCTGGAGGATCAGGCTGATACCGAAGGTCGCGAGCAGTGTTTCCAGCGGCCGGCCGTATAGGAACCGTATCACACCCCGCTCGATGGCCACGCCGAACAGCCCAGCGACAATAAAGGCCGCCGGAATCGCCACGAACAGCGACCAGTCGATAGCGTTGGGCATAGCCAGCTGCACCAGATAGGTCGTATAGGCGCCGATCATGATGAGCTCGCCATGGGCCATGTTGATCACCCCCATCACGCCGAAAGTGATGGCGAGTCCAATGGCCGCCAGAACCAACACCGAGCCCAGGCTGAGGCCGAAGAACAGTGTCTCCAGCCGTCGCATGTTATCCACCCGCTGAGCGATTTCGGTGCGTGCCGCTTGGGCCGCCGCGAGAAGCTCCGGATCCTGCTCGGTGCGGATCAAGTCGTCCAGGGCGTTGCGCGCCTCCGGATACAGGCTCGTGCCCAGCGCCGCAACGGCTGCCTTGCGCTCCTCTAGGGTCTCGGCCTCGAGCCCGGCGATGGCGAGCGCCAGCTCAATGGCCTCGCGCACCTGGGGGTCGTCTTCCTGCGCGAGTTGACCGCGCAGCGCGCTGATACCGGCGTCGTCCACGTCGCCCATCATCTCCTTAGCGGCCGACAAGCGCGTCGCCGGGTCCGGGCTCGCGAGTGTCAACGCAGCAATGTTCGTGCGCAAGGCGCTGCGCATGCGATTGTTGATGGTGATCTTACGGGCGTCGCGGCGGCCAACATTGCCCAAGGCCTCGTCGCTAAGGGCGTCCGTGAGCGCCCAACCGTCGGCGGTTCGCTCGGCGAAGACGATGCGGTTGTCATCCCGCCGGAAGTAGAGCTCGCCGTCGAGTAGGGCTTTGAGAAGATCCGCAGCGCGCGGATCGCCGCTCGCGGCGATGTCCGCCGCCGCCTGCTCCTTAACGTTGAAAGAAGGGTCGGCGAGCTTGGCCAGTGCGGCAGCCAGGCTCGGTGGTTTCGGGAGCTCCGCGCCCCCATGCGCCGTGTCGGTGCCGCGGGCCTGAGATGATGCCGACGGTAACTCCGCAGGGGTCGCTGGCGACTCCGTTGATCTGTCCGTGTCCGCAATGCTGTCTGTCGCGGCTGGCCCCGCCGCCCCTGCGTCCAGGCTATCGGGGGCCGCCGGGGCGGCGTCGACCTCATTGGCGGCCTGTGTCGATAGATCAGCGTCCGTAGGCACGGCTGCCTCGGTGTCGTAAGCCGATGCCTCAATCAACCCGTCGGTTGGCGTCGGCGCAGGCTGCTCCACAACCGCCTCAGCGGCCGCAGGCGTCTGCCCCCAAGCCGCCGCCGTGTAGGCGAGCAGCAACGCCGGCAGCAGCAAAACTGCACCCCATCTGCTTGGCATGGCCGGCGCGCGGGCACACTGGCCGCTTCGGATCGTTTGACGCCAGGTACGCATCGATGGAGAGCTTTTCCGCAGTAGCAGCTTTTGTTGCGGACCCACCTTGCCGGCCCGCAAGCCATGGCCGTCCGGCTGAAGGCGGCGGCCGCGCGTTCTGGATACCCGAGCCTCGCCGGCGCCAGGCGCGCCGGTGGGGTCGGGCGTTGGGGAAGTCTATTCCGCAGCCTCGGCGCCGAGACACTCCTCTGTCTTGGTGTTGTAGTTGCCGCAGTTGACCGGGTCGGTCCAGTCACCCTTGAGGTCCTTCGAGCCCTCCAGGTAATCGGACCAGGCGTCACCGGGCACCTCCTCATCGGTCTGCCAGACGACGGCGAACTGGCCGTCCTCTTGGATTTCGCCGATGAGCACCGGCTTGGTGATGTGGTGGTTGGGGAGCATCTTGGCGGTCCCGCCTGTGAGGTTCTTGGTCTCCAGACCCACGATGGCATCGATGACAGCGTCAGGATCTGTGGTGCCGGCCTTCTCCACGGCCTTTACCCAGAGATCGAAGCCGATCTTGTGCGCCTCCATCGGATCGTTGGTGACCCGGTCGTCGTCCTCGATGAAGTCGTGCCAGGTCTCGATAAAGGCGTCGTTCTCATCAGTGGGCACGCTCATGAAGTAGTTCCAGGCGGCGAGGTGGCCCACCAGCGGTTTGGTGTCGATACCTGACAGCTCCTCCTCACCCACGGAGAAGGCGACGACAGGGATGTCTTCGGCGGAGATTCCCTGGTTACCGAGCTCCTTGTAAAAGGGCACATTGGCATCGCCGTTGATGGTCGAGACCACGGCGGTCTTCTTACCCTCGGAGCCGAATTGCTTGATGTCGGCGACGATGGACTGCCAGTCCGAATGGCCGAAGGGCGTGTAGTTGATCATGATGTCCTCCTGAGCCACGCCGTTCTGCTTCAGGTAGGCCTCAAGGATCTTGTTGGTGGTGCGCGGGTAGACGTAGTCGGTGCCCGCCAGCACCCAGCGCTCCACCCCCAGCTCGTCCTTCAGGTAGTCCACCGCCGGGATGGCCTGCTGGTTCGGCGCGGCGCCGGTGTAGAAGACGTTGCGCTGGGACTCCTCGCCCTCGTACTGCACCGGGTAGAAGAGCAGCCCGTTCAGCTCCTCGAACACCGGCAGCACGGACTTGCGCGACACCGAGGTCCAGCAGCCGAAGACCGCGGCAACCTTGTCCTTCTCCAACAGCTCACGGGCCTTCTCGGCAAACAGCGGCCAGTCCGACGCCGGGTCGACCACCACGGCCTCCAGCTTCTTGCCCAGCAGCCCTCCCTTCTCGTTCTGCTGTTCGATCAGCATCAGCATCGTATCCTTCAACGTCGTCTCGCTGATGGCCATGGTGCCAGACAGGGAGTGCAGCACGCCGACCTTGATGGTCTCATCACTGCCGGCCTCGGCGGCTTCGCCTTCTTCTTCGGCGTGCAGCAGGCCGCTGCTGAGGCCTAGCAGCAGGACCGCCGCCAGGGCGAAGGATTTGAGCATATGGGATTGGGAACTGAGGGTCCGCAGGGTGGCAGGGTTCGGCATAGGTCAAAGGCTCCGAGTCGGGACAATCGCGGCGGGCATCGTCGAGCCCGCAGTGGCGCCGCAATCAAAGCAAAGTCTGGGCCAAGCCCGTAAACGACTCAGTCGGCGTCAAAACCACTGCCACGCGCTGCGCTGGGGCGCAGCCGCGAGCATCGTCTTGCACCAGCACGGTGCATGATGCGCACCAACGGCGGATGCAATGCCCCCTACTGGGGCTCGGAGACGCCGCCTGCGGAAATGGGTAATACGCGTTGGCGTTGGTGAGACGGCTGAGGGCCGTTGGCGGCCGCGAACGCCGAGGCTACAACTGCTCGACGTCTTCGGACTCGTCGGTAGGCGTCGATGGCCGGCACCGACGGGCACCATCGCCAGGCGACGGCGTCACACAGTGCGCCCCGGCGTTGCCGCACGCCTTGGCTCGCGACTTCTCGAAACGCTACATCCCGATGCCGAGCTGGACCAAGGGGAATGCCGATTTGTGGTCGTATCCCGGGCGGGTGAGGACGGTCTACCGTTGTCAGCGGCGTAAGCCGCAACACTAAAGGCCGCCGGAAACCGCGCTTGTTGTCAGCTGGGCGAGTTCCGTCCTGCATTTTTTTTGGCAGGATGCCCAATAAATCGGTATTTCCCAAGCGGCAGCCGCCTTCAGGCCCGCTGCGCGGGGAAGGCCAGCACGGCATCGATGTGCTCGGCATCCAACGCACACATCAGGAGCCGATCCAGACCCAGGGCCACACCGGCGCAAGCAGGGAGGCCGGTTTCCATCGCTGCGAGTAGGTGCCGGTCCATCGGCAAGGCTGGCCGGCCATGCGCGGCACGCGCGGCACCGTCCTGGTCGAACCGCCGGCGCTGCTCCTGCGGGTCACGCAGCTCATCGAAGCCGTTGGCAAGCTCCATGCCCTGCCAATAGACCTCAAAGCGGCGGGCGGTCGGCGGATCACCGGCCTCGACGCGGGCGAGCGCGGCCTGACTCGGGGGGTAGTCGTATACGAACGTGAGCCCGGCGCGGCCGAGGTCGGGCTCCAGGCAGTGCGACAGCAGCAGGTCGAGCCAACCGTCGGTGTCGAGATCCAGGTGATTGGCGTCGGCGATGCCCCGGGCCTGGGAGATGGATCGCAGCTCGTGCTCGCTCGCCCGCCAGGGATCGAGCCCCATGCGGCCCAGGAACAGGTCGCGATAGCCGATCCGCTCCATTGCTAGCTCAGGGTGTCCGACGAGTCGGCACACCAGCGCAGCCACCTCATCCATCAACTCCTCCAGCGAGAAGTCCGGGCGGTACCACTCGAGCATGGTGAACTCCGGGTGATGGCGGCGGCCGCGCTCGTCGGCACGGAAAACCTTGCAGACCTGGTAGATGGGTCCGCTGCCCGCGGCGAGCAGGCGCTTCATCGGGAATTCCGGTGAGGTCTGCAGGTACCAGCGCTGCGCGCCGGCGCCTGTGAGGTCTGCGTCCAGGTACAGCGGCTCGATGGCGGGGTCCAGGTTGGACGCAGCGGAGAGGATGGGGGTTTCGACCTCCAGGACGCCGCGCTCGGAGAAGAAGGAGCGCAGCTCCGCGAGGAGGTGCCCGCGTGCTTTGAGTGCCGCGAGCGACGCACTCGGGCGCCAGTGGTGTATCGTCACCGCGGAGTCCAGCAGGTTGGGGTTACGTGCCTGACACCATCAACGTCCAGCACCGAACCGGCCAAAGGACTGCTCGGATGAAAGCCGGGGTCCTGGCGGCGTGCGGTTCGCCGAAACTCCGAAGACAATCATGGACCGACTGCCGTCAGGCCACCTCAGTCCCCACGCAATGGCAAGTCGGTCAGTCTTCCTTGGCGCGAGACAGGTACTCACCGCTGCGGGTGTCGACCCTGATCATCTCGCCCTCTTCCAAAAACAGGGGTACGTTGACGACTGCGCCGGTCTCTAATGTGGCGGGCTTGGTACCGCCCGTGGCGGTGTCGCCGCGAACGCCGGGGTCCGTCTGCGTGATAGTCAAGACGACAAAGTTCGGCGGCTCTACGGACAATGGTGCACCGTTGTAGAGCGTGACCTTGCACATGTCCTGCTCTTTGAGCCACTTGGCAGCGTCGCCCACAGCGGCGGCGTCGGCACCGAGCTGTTCAAAGGTGTCAGTGTCCATGAAGTGCCACTGCTCGCCGTCGTTGTAGAGGTACTGAAGATCCGTCTCGTGCACGTCTGCAGCCTCCACCGAGTCACCGGACTTGAAGGTCTTCTCCACCACCCGGCCGGTCTTCAGATTACGCACCTTCACCCGGTTAAAGGCCTGCCCTTTGCCGGGCTTGACGAACTCGTTCTCGACGATGGTATAGGGGTCACCATCCAGCATGATCTTGAGGCCGCCCTTGAATTCGTTGGTCTTATAGCTTGCCATGTCGCATATCTCCGTGATTGCCAGCGCAATCGCCCATGATACCCCGAAGCCCACCGCCTGGCGGCCCCTCAGCCGCGGCGCGCAGCATCACTGTTCAGCGCTCGCAGCGCCAGCGCAAAGCCGAGGGCCAGTAGACCTGCCACGAGCACCGACCCCGGCGCCGCGCCGAGGCGCTCCAGCCACTGGGTCAGGAAGTGGATGGCACCGAACACGGCGCAAAGGTTGATGAGCCAACGGCGCCCTGCCCACCAGCCCCAGAGGCCGGTACCCAGCAGTGCCAGCGCCCAGGCGACGGCGAACATCGGCGCCGTGACCTCCCACTCATAGCCCCCCACCTGCAACCGGTCCCCGAACAGGGAGCCCACCCAGAAGCCGAGGTTGACGAGAAGCACGCCGGTGCGCGCGGCGCTCATCGCCAGCCCGGACATGGGATGCGGCAGGCGCAGATGCAGCAGGTATGCGAGCAGAGCGAAAAGCGCAAAGCAGAGGGCCGTGAGCAGCGGCGCATCAATGCCCAGCAGGTAGCTCGCTTCGAAGTAGCCGGCGCGCGCACCAAGCGCGGAGGCAAGGGCGAGCACGGCCAGAACCACCAACAGGTGGCTTCGCACGAGGATGCCGGGCACGGCCAGCACGATTGCCGCAGCAATGAATGCGGGCGCCGATCCGGCCGCCCACAGCAGCAAGCCACCGGCGGTTAGTAGGCTGCCGATAATCACCCACAGAGCGGCCACCAACTGCCATTTGCGGGTCCCAAAGTAGGCCAGCGCCAGGCCGAGGGCGTCAACCGCCAGCCCCACCAGTATCGCCGTGGCCGGTGCAGGCAGCAGGGCGATCCCGGCCCCGGCCACGGCCACCACACCGAGACCTGCCAGCAGGCCGTAGGCCAGACTCGCCGTCTCCTGCGCCGCATGCCGGCGCAGGCGGGCATGCAATTCGCTGCTGATCTGGCCTTCGGCCAGCAGCCGGTCAAGATCCACCAAGGCCTTCATGGGCCGACCAGGCCTCGGCCCACGAAGCTGGATCGCCGTCGCCGGGTCAAGCTTAGCCGCCGACCAACCTGTAGAGGTTCAGGTCCGCGGCGAACCGCAGGACGGAGTCCGGGGCCGACTCGGGGCTACCGCCATTCAGCGCGGCTGTGAAAAGCTGCTTGAGCTGCTCGTTCGCCGCCGGGACTTCGCCGACGAAGTAGCCGTGCGCTTCGCCGACTCCGCCGGCGCGGGTGACGTCGATGTAGAAGGCGTTTGCGGCACTCAGGTTCTTGATGTAGTGCCCAAGCCGCGGCAGCTGTTCCTCACCGGGCTTGCGTCGCGACCACTTGAGCGCGAAGTCATGCTCGTTGATGAAGACATAGACGCGATTGCGTACGTCGAGCGACCCGACCCAGCTGTCGTGTCCGGCGTTATTGGTGTCCGCTGCCACAAGGCAGACGTTGTCGAAGAGCAATGCCCGGGCGCCGCCCATGCTCGGTCGCAACGCGTATTTCAGCACGTAGTTGCCCATACTGTGGCAGATGAGGCTGAGCTTGGTCTCACACTGCTCGCTGCACAGCTTCGCGTACAGGGCTTGGGTGCGGTCCGGGTTGTCCGGATGACGCTGGGCGGCCACCTCGCGAAGCCGCTCACGCATCCCCGCCGTGAGCTTTTCGTGAAAGAACTGCATCTTCTCGAAGAAGCGGTTCAACGCATCCATGGAAGCGCGGGCATCCTTCTTATCGCGGCGGTAGGCAACGGTACCGCTAACCGGCCCACCACCATTGGCAGGCCAACTGAACACCACACAGATGACGCCGTGCTGTTGCTCGATGGCCTCGGCGGTCTCCACCACATCGCGGATATCGTTGTTGTAGCCGTGCACATACACGGCAAGATTGCGTCCCGAGGTCTGCGTCTGCTCGTAGAGCTCGCACGCCACTTTCAGGCTCGCATGGCGGACGACGCTGGGGTTGATATCGAGATTCCATTGGTCGCGCAATGCGCGCGCCTCGCGCACCAGCAGCTCGTCCTTCAGGGTTTCGGCGGCCCAGTCGTTACCATCGCGCTCCACGCGGACGATGCGCAGTTCATTGGGCCCATCGCGGTTGGGCTTCTTGCCGAAGATATCGAGATCGGCCGGCTCACCCGACTTGGTCTCGCGCACTTCGCGATTCGTGACGACGTACATGCCGGTATCCCCAAAGAATTTCGGCGGCCTATTCGTAGCGGACTTCAAGCACTTCGAGCTCGCGCTTGCCACCTGGCGCCTCCACCATGGCCACATCCCCTTCGGCCTTGCCGATCAGCCCGCGAGCGATGGGCGAGCTGACACTGATCTTGCCTTGCTTGATGTCCGCCTCGTCATCGCCGACGATGATAAAGGTGTGCTCCTCGTCCTTTTCGATGTCCAGCACGTCCACTGTGACGCCGAACACCACCTTACCGGTGCGCGGCAGCGTGGCAACGTCGATGATCTGCGCATGCGAGAGCTTGCCCTCGATCTCTTTGATTCGACCCTCGATGAAGCCCTGCTGCTCGCGCGCTGCATGGTACTCCGCGTTCTCTTTGAGATCTCCGTGGGCGCGGGCTTCGGCGATGGCTTCGATGACGCGCGGGCGCTCGACCCTTTTCAGATGTTCCAGCTCGGCACGCAGTTGTTCAGCGCCCCTGGCTGTCAGAGGTACCTGGGTCATGTGTGAAATCCTCTTCCGCGCCGCAACGCGACCACTGCGCATGCGGCGTTGTCTGTTGTCTGCGTTTGGGAGTGGTCCGGCTGGGGACCAGTCGGGGATCAACTGGGGACCGGCTGGCAGCGGGAGAGTCGGCGCGCCGGCTGCGGCGCCGAGTCTCCTCCCGATCCGCTGCCGGGCGCCGGCAGCTCGATGACCAAAGCCTAGCGCCCTCTCACCCCTCAGTAAAGCGCCTGCAACGGATTAACGTCCAGCAGATCGCCCTGCTGCAGCGCCATGCAGGTGGCCTCGGCTCCGGCGATGGTGGTGGTGTAGCTGACTTTGTGCTGCAGCGCCGCGCGGCGGATCTCCGCGGAGTCCGCGATGGCCTGGGTGCCCTCGGTGGTGTTGACGATAAAGACGATCTCGTCGTTTTTGATCATGTCGACGATATGCGGACGCCCTTCCTTCACCTTGTTCACGCCCGTGCATGCCATCCCCGCCTCGCGCACCGCCCGCGCGGTGCCATGCGTGCCGTAGAGCTCGAAGCCGAGACGTTCCAGCGCCCGCGCCACCTCCACCACCCGTGCACGGTCAGCAGAGCGCACACTGAGCATGGCCTTGCCGCGCTTAGGCAAAGACATGCCTGCACCCTCCACAGCCTTGCCGAAGGCCTCGGCGAAGCTGTCGCCGATGCCCATGACTTCCCCGGTGGACTTCATCTCCGGACCGAGCACCGTGTCCACCCCAGGGAACTTCACGAAGGGGAATACGGCCTCCTTGACGAAATACCGCGGCGGCGTGACCACGTGCTCCAACCCCTGTGCGGCAAGGTCCGTCCCAGCCATGCAGCGCGCCCCCACCTTGGCGAGGGGCACACCGATGGACTTGGAGACGAAGGGCACGGTGCGCGAGGCGCGCGGATTCACCTCCAAGATGTAGATCTCGTCATCCTGGATCGCGAACTGCGCATTCATGAGACCCCGGACGCCGAGGGCGAGGCCGAGCTGGGTCATCTGCTCGCGCAAGCGCTGCTGCGCGGCGTCGGTCAGCGTGTAGGGCGGCAGGGAGCAGGCAGAATCTCCGGAGTGTACGCCTGCCTGCTCGATGTGCTCCATGATGCCGCCGATGAGCACCCGCTCGCCGTCGCAGACGGCGTCCACGTCCACCTCGATCGCATTGTCTAGGAAACGGTCCAGCAGCACCGGGGCCTCGTTGGAGACGCTGACGGCGCTGCGGATATAGCGCGCCAGCTCCAGGTCGTCATACACCAGCTCCATGGCACGCCCGCCGAGCACATAGGAGGGGCGTACCACCAGCGGATAGCCGATGGCGGCAGCCTGCTCCAGGGCCTCGCTCTCGCTGCGGGCCGTTGCGTTCGGCGGCTGCTTCAGATCGAGCTGGTGCACCAAGCGCTGGAAGCGCTCGCGATCTTCGGCAAGGTCGATGGAGTCCGGCGAGGTGCCGATGATGGGCACACCGGCGGCTTCGAGGTCGCGGGCGAGCTTGAGGGGCGTCTGCCCACCATATTGAACGATGACGCCGAAGGGCTGCTCCACCTGGACGATCTCCAGCACGTCCTCTAGGGTCAGCGGCTCGAAGTAGAGCCGATCGGAAGTATCGTAATCGGTGGAAACGGTCTCCGGGTTGCAGTTGACCATGATGGTCTCAAAACCGTCCTCGCGCAGCGCCAGTGCCGCGTGCACGCAGCAGTAGTCGAACTCGATGCCCTGACCGATGCGGTTCGGTCCGCCGCCGAGGACCATGATCTTCTGTCGATCCGTGGGCGCTGCTTCGCATTCTTCGTCGTAGGTTGAGTACATGTAGGCGGTGGCGGTGGCGAATTCCGCGGCACAGGTGTCCACGCGCTTGAACACTGGCCGGATGCCGTGACCATGGCGCAGGCGCCGGATGCTCGCCTCATCGCTGCCCACCAACTTCGCCAGGCGCTTGTCCGAGAAGCCCTTGCGTTTCAGCAGCCTGAGCCTGGCCGCACCGAGCGCCTCGGCACCGGCCGTCTTCACCTCTGCCTCCAGCGCCACCAGCTCCTCGATCTGCGCCAGGAACCAGGGATCGATCCCCGACAGCGACTGGATCTCCTCAAGCCCCCAACCGAGGCGCATGGCATCGGCAATGTAGAAGATCCGCTCCGGGCCGGGCTGGCGGATCTCGCGGCGAAGAACATCCTCCGCCTTGCTCTCACCGGGGTTCACCACCCGATTCAGGCCGTCGCGGTCTGTCTCCAAGCCCCGCAGCGCCTTTTGCAGCGACTCCTGGAAGGTGCGCCCAATGGCCATCACTTCGCCCACGGACTTCATCTGGGTGGTGAGCCGCGAGTCAGCCTCCCGAAACTTCTCGAAGGCGAAGCGCGGCAGCTTGGTGACCACATAGTCGATGCTCGGCTCGAAGGAGGCCGGCGTAGCCCCGCCGGTGATCTCGTTGCGAAGCTCATCGAGCGTGTAGCCCACCGCCAGCTTGGCCGCCACCTTGGCAATCGGGAATCCTGTCGCTTTGGACGCGAGCGCCGAGCTGCGCGAGACGCGCGGGTTCATCTCGATGATGATCATCCGCCCGTCTTCGGGGTTGATGGCGAACTGCACATTGGAGCCGCCGGTGTCCACACCGATCTCGCGCAGCACCGCCAGCGAGGCGTCGCGCATGATCTGATATTCCTTGTCCGTGAGCGTCTGGGCCGGGGCGACGGTGATGGAGTCGCCGGTGTGCACGCCCATGGCGTCGAAGTTCTCGATGGAGCAGATGATGATGCAGTTATCCGCATGATCGCGGACCACCTCCATCTCGAACTCTTTCCAGCCGAGCACCGACTCCTCGATCAGCAGCTCCCGCGTGGGCGAGAGATCCAGGCCGCGGCGGCAGATTTCCTCGAACTCCTCGGCGTTGTACGCGATGCCGCCACCACTGCCGCCCATCGTAAACGAGGGGCGGATGATCGCCGGGAAGCCCACCTGCACCTGCACCTGCTGAGCCTCTTCCAGGCTGTGGGCGATGGCCGAGCGCGGCAGGGCGAGGCCGATGCGGCGCATGGCTTGCCGGAACAGGTCCCGATCCTCGGCCTTGTCGATAGCCTCGCGCGTGGCACCGATCATGGTCACGCCGTAGCGCTCCAGCACGCCTTCCCGGGCCAGGTCCAAGGCGCAATTGAGCGCCGTCTGCCCGCCCATGGTGGGCAGGAGCGCATCCGGGCGCTCGCGCTCGATAATGCGTTCCAGCACGCGCCAATTGATGGGCTCGATGTAGGTCGCATCGGCCATGTCCGGGTCGGTCATGATGGTCGCCGGATTGGAGTTGACCAGAATGACCCGGAAGCCCTCCTCCTTGAGCGCCTTGCAGGCCTGTGCACCGGAGTAGTCGAACTCGCAGGCCTGGCCGATGACGATAGGCCCGGCACCAATGATGAGCACGCTGTGGATGTCGCTGCGCTTTGGCATGACCGCTGGCTTAGCTATCTCTTAGGCTGTAGCAGCCGGCCCGCGGCGGGCCGGCGGCGGCATGGCGTCCGGCGTCCCAGGAGTCGGCAGCAGAGTGGTCTGTTCGGGCAGGCCCCGCGCGGCGCCTAGGCCCGCTCGGCCATGGCCGCAATGAAACCGTCGAACAGATACCCGACGTCGTGGGGACCCGGGCTGGCCTCCGGATGCCCCTGAAAACTGAATGCGGGCCGCTCACGATGGCGGATGCCTTGCAGCGAGCCGTCGAACAGCGAGCGATGCGTCGCCTCGACGGTCGCGGGCAGCGTCGCCTCGTCCACCGCAAAGCCATGGTTCTGGCTCGAGATCATCACGCCGCCCGTGGCAAGATCCATCACCGGATGATTGGCACCGTGATGGCCGAACTTCATCTTCACCGTACGTGCGCCGCAGGCGAGCCCCAGTAACTGGTGGCCGAGGCAGATACCGAACAGCGGAATCTCCGCGTCGAGCAGCTTGCGTATGGCGGTGATGGCGTAATCACAAGGCTCCGGGTCACCGGGTCCGTTACTCAGAAACACGCCGTCGGGACGCAGCGCGAGCACCTCTGCCGCGGGCGTCTGCGCGGGCAGGACAGTAACGCGACAACCGCGCGCCGCCAACATGCGCAGGATGTTGCGCTTGATGCCATAGTCGTAGGCGACGACGTGGTACTGCAGCGCAGGGTCGTCCGCTGCAAGCGGGGCGCCCTGCCCGAGCTCCAACGACCAGAGCCCGGCGGTCCAGTCGTAGGCCTCGGCCGTGCTCACCTCGCACGCGAGGTCCATGCCGGCGAGGCCCGGAAAGGCACGCGCCGCGGCCAGTGCCGCGTCTTCATCAAGGCCGGCCCCCGCCTGCAGACAACCGTTCTGCGCGCCTTTCTCGCGCAGAATTCGAGTGAGTCGGCGGGTGTCGATGTCGGCGATGCCGGGCACACCCTGATTGCGCAGGTAGTCGGGCAGGTCCTGTGAGCTGCGCCAGCTGCTCGAGCGCACCGGGAGGTCGCGGATCACCAGCCCGGCCGCATGCACACGTGCGGACTCTTCATCCTCTGCATTGACGCCCGTGTTGCCGATGTGCGGATAGGTGAGCGTTACCAGCTGACGACTGTAGGAGGGGTCGGTCAGGATCTCTTGATAGCCGGTCATGGCGGTGTTGAACACCACCTCCCCGACACTCTGCCCGGCGGCACCGATAGACAGGCCGCGGAAGATCGAGCCGTCTTCCAGGACCAGTACGGCGGGTTCGTGCAAAGCGACCTCCGGGCAGACAGTCCGATAGTGGCAGGCAGGCGGTTGCGCGGTAACGGACGTCCGTCCGTTTACCGTGTCCAACCATGCGAATTCGGGGCACATGCTGCCCCGGCCCTGGGGCGGGGCATCACCTAACGGATACTACTAGGACGGCCCGCAGGCTGTCCACGCAACCGCGCAACCCCGCTGGCCCAAGTCGGCTCACCGCCTGCCTAGCCGGCAGAGGTAGGCACGTGCGCCTACACTACAGAGCGTACCCAGGCCACCAGCTGGCCAGTGTCCATGGCACCAGCCTGCCGCGCGAGCTCCTGACCACGCCGGAACACCGCGAGCGTCGGGATGGAGCGGATACCGAAGCGCATAGCCAGCCGCTGAGCTTCTTCGGTGTTCACTTTCGCAAGTCGCGCATCAGGCTCGAGCTGCGCCGCGGCCGCCTCGAAGGCCGGGGCCATCATCCGGCACGGCCCGCACCAAGGCGCCCAAAAGTCCACCAGTAGGGGCAGGTCGCTGCGGGTCAGATGCCGCTCGAATCGCGCCTCGTCCAGCGCCACGGGGTGGCCATCGAACAGCCGCCGGTGGCACTTGCCGCAGGCAGGGCCTTGGCCGAGCCGCGTCACGGGCAAGCGGTTCACTGCATCACAGTGCGGACAGACAACATGCATCGGCTCAGTCATGGCAGTCTCCCAACTGACAGGGCGCAACGGGTGGGTGCTTGAATCACCCTGGTGGACCAATTATTTTCCACGGTTGTCTTGGTTGCCAGACCCTACAGGAGCGCTCCATGGCCCAATCGCCGCACGTGATCGACGTCACCGAAGCAGACTTCGAGCAAGCGGTCATCGCCGGCTCCGCCCAGCGCCCCGTGCTGGTGGACTTCTGGGCGGACTGGTGTGCACCGTGCCGACAATTGATGCCCGTACTCGCGAAGCTCGCGGATGAATATGCCGGCGCTTTCCTGCTCGCGAAGGTGGACACGGAGGCCCAGCAGTCCCTGGCCGCAGCGTTCGGTATCCGCAGTCTGCCGACAGTCCAGTTGTTCAAGGACGGTCATCCTGTCGATCAGTTCATGGGCGCCCTTCCGGAGGGCCAGATCCGGGAGTTCCTGTCACGCCATATCGAGAGCGAGACGGATCGGCGCATCGCCATTGCGACCGAGCACATGTCCCGCGGCGAGCTCGATGCGGCGGCTTCACTGCTTGCCGAGGTCCGGGCCGAGGACCCAGAGAATACGAGCTTGTTCACGGCGGAGGTGCGCCTAGCGCTGGCGCAAGGCCAGCCCGACACCGCAGCGAAGCTGCTCGAGCGCACGCCCATTGAGCTCACAAATGACCCGGAGGTAGCTCGGTTGCGGGGCCAAATCGCCTTCGCCGAGGCCGCCGCCAACGCCCCCTCACCAAGCGAGTGCGCGGCACGATTGGCCGCAGACCCTGGCGACAGCGAAGCCCGCTACGGTCTCGCCGCGCAGCAGGTGCTAGCCGGGGACTATCAAGCCGCGCTGGACAATCTGCTGACGGTCATGCAGCGGGACCGAAGTTTCGGCGACGACGCCGCCCGCAAGGGCATGCTGATGGTGTTCGACCTCCTCGGCGATGACCCGCTGGTGACCACCTACCGCGCCAAGCTCTCCCGCCTGCTTTACTGACCGCTCGCCGGCCCTCCTGTCCGGTACGGCTAAGAGCTTTCAGACTTTGCCGCCGCCCGAAGCCGCAGCCGACCGCAGTCGTCGTATCCCATGATATCCATTACACTCACGGGGTTTATCGCGACACATCCCGTCCTGCGACGGCATGCCACCCGCAACCGAATGGAGCCGCAACGATGTCTCGCCCGATCACCTACCTTGCTGCGCTCATGCTCGCGGCAACCCCATCCTTTGCCGATCCCGTCATCGATCAAATCGACGCCGCCAAGCGCGCCTATGGGGCCGGGGACGAACAACTTGCCATTCAAGCACTGGAGTTCGCCGTCACCCAGATACAGGACAAGCTCAGGGCGGAGCAGCTGGGCCTGCTGCCGGAACCGCTCCCCGGCTGGAACGCTGACGACCCAGTGACCGACGCCGGCGGTATCGCCGCCATGTTCACGGGCACGAGCCTCATGCGCACCTACCGCAAAGAAGGCGGCGGCAGCGTCACCATCAGCATTACCGCGGACTCGCCCCTGCTGTCGATGATGACCACGCTGATGCAGGCCAACCCGAGCGCCACACCCTATACACACGGCGGGTACCGGGGCGTGCTAGAAATGCATCAGGATGGCAGCAGCCGGATTCTGCTGCTTGTCGGGACCCGCATCCAGGTGCAGGTAGAAGGCAGCGATGTCGACCGGCAGACGCTGGAAACCTACCTGGACGCTGTGAAACTGGACCGGCTGGAACAAGCGCTGCTCGGCTGAGAGCACCACCGCCGGCCCGCCAACGCAGCAGCAACGCCCGCCGCCCACGCATCGCCGGTATGAGCTCGCAGAGCTAGACCATGCGGGGTGCCAACAACATGGAGCTCATGGGGTTCGAGCGTACCCTTGCTGAGATCGAATGGCTGCTGCTGGCGCTCATTCTGGTCTACATGGCGCTGCCGGGGGACGAGCCAGTCGAGAGGCCGCTGTATATCCTCGCCGCCGGTGTGATCTTCGCCACCTTCGTCTTTTGCTTCCGCTACGCCAACCTGTTCAGCCTTCCGGCACGCTGGAAGCTCACCATTGAGACCTGGGCGATGATCGGCCTGACCGCAGTAGCCGTCTGGCACACGGGCAAGGTGGACAGTCCATTGCTCAACTTGTTTCTGCTGGTGGTCGTCTTCAGCGCCTTAACGCTCGGTAGGGTTATTACACTCCTGAAGCTCGGGGTGATCGCGAGCTTTTACCTGCTCTCGGCCTATGCAGTGGAGGCCCACGACATCTTCCGCTACGAGCTCTTCAGTGCCCTGATACTGCGCTTCGTCCCCTTCGTGCTCGTTGCCTATGTCACCTCGCTGCTGGCGGCGGACTTGGGCTTCGCCCGTGCGTACGCCGAGCAGCTCGCAGACACAGACGAGCTGACGGGCTTGGGCAACATGCGGGCCTTCAACCAGGCCTTGTCCAAGCATCAGCGACTGGCTCGCCGGCGCGAGGAGTCGTTGTCGGTGCTTATGATCGACATCGACAACCTCAAAGCCATCAACGACCACCACGGCCATGACACCGGTAATCGCGCCATCCGCGCCGTCGCTACTGCAATCCGCAACTGTGTACGCGCCGACGACGTCGTCGCCCGCTACGGCGGCGATGAGTTCATTGTTCTACTGCCCGCGGCACCAGAGGCGGCTGCCCAGGGAGTTGGCGAGCGTATTCTTCGGCACATTGCCGCCGCGCCTGTCAGAGGCCCGACTCGTTCCGTGAGCGTGAGCGTCAGCATTGGCCTGGCCACGCTGCCGGTGGTGGCGGGCGATATCGAGGAGTTGCTGCGCCACGCCGACCAAGCGCTCTACGCCAGCAAGCGTGCCGGACGCAATCGCCTCTCCAGCTATCCAGCGGCAACGGCCGCTTAGGCACGCCGATGCCGCGTGAGCGGCGCCGGGCCGTACCGCCCGGGCTCATAGGTCGAGCTGCTTGAGGTAGTCGCGGAAGCTCGCCCCCAGCTCCGCGTGTGACAGCGCGTACTCTACCGTTGCCTCCAGGTAGCCTTCTTTGCTGCCGCAGTCGTAGCGCTTGCCGGCGAAGGGATAGGCCACCACCGGCTCATCTTGCAACAGCGCGGCGATGGCATCGGTCAGCTGGATCTCACCACCGGCACCTGGCCGCGTCTGCTCGAGCTTGTCGAAAATGGTGGGAGAGAGCAGGTAGCGCCCCACGACGGCCAGATTGGACGGCGCATCGCCGGGCTTCGGCTTCTCGACAATGGACACCACCCGCAGCGTGCCATCGGGCTGCTCCTCGGTGGCAACGATGCCGTATTTGTCCGTTTCGCCGGGTGGCACCTCCTCGACGCTGAGCACGCTGGCACCGGTGCGCTCGTACACCTCCGCCATTTGCTCCACGACGCCCTTCTCGTCATTTCGGATCAGGTCATCCGCTAGGATGATCGCGAACGGCTCGTCTCCCACCACAGGCTTGGCACAGAGCACCGCATGGCCCAGGCCCAGAGCCTCCGGCTGGCGCAGGAAGATGCAGTCAACGTGCTCCGGCAGCACGTTCTGCACAAGCTTCAGCAGCTTGTCCTTGCCCGCCTCCTTGAGCTCCATCTCCAGCTCGTAATTCTTGTCGAAGTGATCCTCGATCGAGCGTTTGTGCCGACCCGTGATGAAGATCAAGTGCTCAGCACCGCCGGCCTCGGCCTCCTCCGCCGCATATTGGATCAGCGGTTTGTCGACCACTGGCAGCATCTCCTTGGGGCTCGCCTTGGTGGCCGGGAGAAAGCGCGTGCCGAGACCCGCGACTGGAAAGACGGCTTTGCGGATTTTTGCCATAACGACTCCTGCTGTGTGTTGCTTGTGTCTAAAGGGTGCGCGCACGCTCCACCATCACAGCGGCAGGGGCGACGCCCGTGTTCAATCGGCGATCTCGCGAGCGATGGCCGCGAGAGCAGCCGCCGGGTCCGGCGCTTCGGTAATGGGCCGGCCCACCACCAGATAGTCGGCACCGGCGGCGATGGCGTCAGCCGGCGTCATGATCCGCTTCTGGTCGGCTGCTGCGGCGCCCACCGGACGCACGCCGGGCGTCACCAAGCGAAACGCCGGGCCGAACCGTGCCCGCAACGCCGCCGCTTCTCGTGGCGAGCAGACCACGCCATCGAGGCCGGCAGCCTTGGCCAGCCCGGCCAAGCCGAGCACGCGTGCGGCAGGCTCACCTGGACAGCCAATGGCGGCAAGGTCCGCAGCACTAAGACTGGTGAGCACGGTGACCGCAATCAGCAGCGGACGCTCACGGCGCTGGGCGAGGCGTGCCTGGGCGGCCTCGAGCATCGCCGGCCCGCCCTGGGCGTGGACATTGACCATCCAGACCCCGAGGTCCGCTGCTGCGTCGCAAGCACCGGCGACGGTGTTTGGGATGTCATGGAACTTAAGATCGAGGAACACCCCGAAGCCTGCAGCTACGGCACGCCGCACCAGAGCGGGGCCGGCGCGGGTGAAGAGCTCCTTGCCGATCTTCACACGACAACGGTTTGGATCCAGGTGCTCCAGCAGCCCCTCCGCCGGCACACTGTCGGGGAAGTCCAGGGCGACGATGATGCGCGGTGCGGCTTGGCTGGTCATGGCTGTTGCAACGGACTTCGATTGCTTGCCTGCGACAAGGGAGTGACCAACATGCGGGGTCGAGTGCCAAGCGGGGGTTAGGCGATCTGGCGCTGACGCAGCGCCGGCGGCGCCGCGATGGGCTCGGGCTCGACGGCCTTGATGCTTCCCCAACGCTTGCAGCTCGGACACTGCCAGTGCAGCTCACGGGCCTCGAAGCCACAGTGGTCGCATTGATACACCGGCTGCGCCGCGAGGTGGCGCGCGATGACTTCCAAGAGCACGGCGTCCTCCACCGAGTGCGTATGCTGCCCTCGCCTACGGAGCATCAGCAGCCGCTCGGCGCCGGAGAGGTCGGCGTGGCGGCACAGATAGTCCACCAAAAACGCCCGCGCCGCGGCCTCGCCAGCTTCGGCCTCGATGGCGTCGCAGAGCCTCAGCATCAGCGGCGGTGATGGGTGCTGCTCGAACAGGGTCCGCAGCTCGCCGGTGACCGAGTCCCGGCCCAGCCGCTGCCAGCAAGCCAGCAGGCCAGGCAACATCGCCGGCAGATACTGTGGCCCGCGCTGGGCCACGCGTCGATACAGCAGCGCGGCCGTCTCCGGGTCGCCGCTCTCCAACTCCATTCGCGCCTGCACCAGGCTGGCGCGTATGCAGTCTGCATCCACCGCCTGTGCATCCAGCAGGTGGGAGCGAGCCTGCTCGGGCTTGCTGTCGCGCAGACATTGCTCGGCAAGCTCGCAGTGATACTGCGCGATCTCGGTACTCAGGGGCGCATCGCTGATGCGCTGCAGCGCCTGGGCCGTCTCCAGGCATCTCGGCCATTCCTTCTCCGCTTGGTAGATCTCGATGAGAGCCCGCAGCGCCCGCCGTTGCTGCAGTTGGCGCTCGACCAGCTCCCGAAACAGATTCTCGGCCCGGTCGAAGAGTCCGGCCAGCATATAGTCACGGCCAAGCTCGTAGAGCGCGACACCACGCTGCGGATCTGCGAGCGTCGGCCTGGCCACGAGGTTTTGATGAATTCGGATGGCGCGGTCTACCTCGCCGCGGCGTCGAAACAGCGCCCCGAGCGCCAGGTGCGTCTCCACCGTCTCGCTGTCCACCTCAGCGAGCTTCAGAAAGACATCGATGGCCTTGTCCGGCTGCTCATTCAGCAGATAATTCAGGCCGCGGAAAAACACGGGCTCTCGTTCGGCCTTGGGGGAGCTGGACGGGCGACGGCGCGCCGCCCACCAACCGCTGGCGGCCGCAACCGGCAGCAGCAGGAACAGCCACTCCATCAATGCAGACCCCATCCCGCACAGCCCCGCGGGACAGCGCCACAAACATCCCCGAAGATCGACCAGCATCCCGACCTAAAAAACTGCTGCCGGCGCGTCATACGCAGCCGGCTCCTGCCCCGACGACCACGTTGATCGGGGGCCGAGCCGGCTGACATCGCGCCCTGGCGGCATGCGCCGGCAACAACCGGTCGGACGGTATTGGCTGGCATCATGCGGGTATCATACAAGTTGTCATTGGCCGCCGCATTGCGCCGCCGCCGCTTGGTCGGGTTGCCGCCGCGCGGGCACGCCCTCAGTTGACGGGGCTGCGAGTACAACACCATCCCCAGCAGGAGACCCTTATCCATGAGCGAATTCGAAGGCCAGGTCGCGGCGGTCACCGGTGCCGCCGGCAACCTCGGTACGGCACTGTGCGAGCGGCTCGCCGAGGCCGGTGCCAGCATTGCGCTGCTGGACCGGGACGCAGACGCCCTCGCAGCACTGATCAGCCGCCTGCCGCAGAATGCAGACGCCGCGCACTTCGTCGTCGACCTACTCGACCCGGGCTCGGTGCAGCGCTGCGTCGAGGCCGTGCGCGGGCGCTTCGGGCGCATCGATATCCTTGCCAATGTCGCCGGCGGCTTCGCGATGGGCCCGACACTGGATGAGACCGACGACGCCACCTGGGACCTCATGCTTGACTTGAACGCCCGCTCCGTCTTCCACATGACTCGAGCGGTGCTGCCCTTGATGCGCGCCGCAGGCTTCGGCCGTGTCGTCAACGTCGCAGCCCGCGCGGCCCTGCAGGGCCAGGGCAACATGGGCCCCTACTGCGCGTCCAAGGCTGCGGTGGTCTCGCTGACCGAAAGCCTGGCCGCAGAGACCAAGCAGCTCGATATCAACGTCAACTGCATACTGCCCGGCACCGTCGACACGCCCCAGAATCGCGCCGCCATGCCGGACAAGGATCACGCCACTTGGGTGCCTCCGGAGGCACTTGCGGACGTGATGCTGTTCCTCGCCTCGCGGGCCGCCCGCTGCGTGAGCGGCGCAGCCGTCCCGGTCTATGGGCGCAGTTGAGCGCCGTGCCTCAGATCATCACCACACAGGGCTGGGCTCAGCGCAGATCGGCTCCAACGCACACTGGACGCCGACAGATGCTTCGGCGGGCCGTCGTCCCCCTACTCGTCTGCGTCTGGCTGGCGTTCCCGGCGGCTGCCGTCGTCGATGAAGAATTCCTGACCGAGGCAGATCGCGAGCTGCTCGTGGAAGCCGTCGAGGCCGCCTACGAGCTCGATCTCTACAACGCGCGGTGCCGGAACGACCGGTCCGGGCGGCGAACGGAGAACCTCAACAAGGAGCTCGTGAGCCGCTTCCGCATGACCGTGCTCGATGTGCTCGACGACCTCTTCCCGGAGGGCTACTACCGCACCGCCCGCGAGCGCATGAGCGAGGACTTCCTGACCCGTCTGCGCGAGATGGGCGGGTGCGCGGGCGCCAAGGCGGCGGGTCTGCGTGACACGCTCGGTGCCCGCTACGATGCTGCGATGGAGGCAGTGGCCGCACGGCCCTGAGGTACAGGCTGAAAGCGCAATCGGGCGCGGTGGCCGCCAGCAAGCCGGCCGCTGCAGCCTGCCTCGACACAGCATTAGGAGACTACCGGCGTTGCCGTGTCCGCCGCCAGCACGAACGCCGTGGTGAGCAGGAGCAGCGTCTCGCTCAACTCTACCAGGGCCCCAACGCCGTCACCCGTGTAACCGCCGAGCCGCTCCAGCAGCGAGCGCCGCCAGGCGAGCAGTCCCAAGCCCGCCGCAGCGGCCGCCGCCATGGCCGTCACCGGGCTGTAGGCGGCGGCGGCCACCAGCGACACTGCCGTTGCGGCGCCAGCGGCGATCCAGGCCGCGGCACGCGGTAGGTGAGCGCCGAGCACGGCACCCAGCCCTTCGCGCCTGGCGGCAGGCGTGGTCAGCGCCAACCACAGAATCTGCGCCCGCGCCAGCACCGGCACCCAGAGCAACGCCCAAAGGCTCGGCCCGCCCAAATCCAACATCACCATGAGTGCCGTCAGCTTGGCGAGCAGCACTAAGATTAGGGCGACGACGCCCATGGCACCGATGTGCGGGTCCTTCAAGATAGCCAGTGTCCGCTCCCGGCTGCCGAGCCCTCCAACCCAGGCATCGGCACAATCGGCAAGGCCGTCCAAGTGCAGGGCACCTGTTGACCAGACCCAAACACCGAGCAGCGCCATGGCGAGTGCCGGCGCGCCCGGGCCCGCCGTCAGGCCGAACACGTGACCACCGAGCGCGAGCCCGGCGAGCAAGGCGCCGAGCAGCAGCCCGATCACGGGGAAGAAGGGTGCAGCGCTACCGTAGAGGGTCGGTGGCGCGTCAGCCGCCGCTGGAAAGGGCCAGCGCGTCAGAAAGCGGCCCGCGAGCAAGAATGCCCGCCAAACCCGCAATATCGCACTCACGGTTGACGGCGACGCCGCCGGGGAGTCAAACCGCGCCGCCGCGCAGCCGACCCAGATAGGTTACGACGGCGAGTGTTGCCGCCCCCGCGACGACGCCGACGAGCCCGTTGGCGAGCACACCCAGCAAGCCCTCCAGTGCGGGCATACCATGCACGACGTGGCGCAGATGCTCGATCCCGTGATGCAGCGCGGGCAGCCCGTGCACCAAAATGCCACCGCCCACCAAGAACATGGCGATCATGCCCACCACGGACAGCGCCTTCATGAGATAGGGCGCACCGGCGAGGATGGCCCGGCCGATACGGTGCTGCACCTCGCGCCACAGCCCTTTACCCTCACGCTTGGTCAGGTAGAGCCCAAGGTCGTCCAGCTTGACGATGCCAGCGACAAGACCATACACGCCAATCGTTATTAGGAGCGCGATGCCGACGAGCACGGCGATGCGCATCGGTAACGCCGCCGTGGCAACGATACCGAGGGTGATGGCAATGATCTCCGCGGACAGCACGAAGTCGGTGCGAATGGCGCCCTTGACCTTCTTGCGCTCCAGATCGGCCATGGAGACGTTCGGGTCGTTCAGGGCATCCGCGATCTCCTGATGGCGATCGAAATCGTCTTGTGGGTGCAGGTACTTATGGGAAAGCTTCTCGAAGCCTTCGTAACAAAGGAACAGGCCGCCCGCCATCAGGAGCGGTGTGATGACCCAAGGGGCGATGACGCTCAGCACGAGGGCCACGGGCACCAATATGGCCTTGTTCAGCAGCGAGCCCTTGAACACGGCCCAGACCACAGGGATCTCCCGCTGCGCACGCACGCCCGTCACCTGCTCGGCATTCACCGCCAGATCGTCGCCGAGGACACCCGCGGTCTTACGCGCGGCCACCTTTGTGAGAACGCTCACGTCGTCCAGGACCGTGGCGATGTCGTCGAGCAGGGCGAGCAGGCTGGTAGCCATCGAGACTCCTCAAAGCGCGGCATTCGGCTGCGCCCGGCACGTTAGCAGCGCGATGGCCTTCCGGCAATCGGAAGACGTGCCAATCAGCCCTGTTCCAGGCGGTGCAGGGTGATCTCCGGCGGGCAAAAGAAGCGCAGGGGTACGCCGCATGAGCCGGTGCCGACGGACGTGTAGCCCACCAGCCCACGGTACTGCCACGGGCCCGCCTGCATGGGCCTGGGCGCATCACAAACCCGTGCCAGAGCGTAGCCCCCGGGGAGGCAAATCTGCCCGCCGTGCGTATGCCCGGAGAGCATGATGTCGAAGCCATAACCCGCGGCTTCCCGATAGGTCTCAGGCGAATGGCACAGCAGCAGCGAGAAGCCGTCATCCGGAATAGCTTCCCGCACGGCGGCGAGGTCATGGGTGCGGTAGAAGTTCGGGTCGTCGACGCCGCCCAGGTAAAGCACAGCGCCATTGTGGCGAACCGTTACGACTTCGTTCAGCAGGAAGCGCAGGCCGGCGCGCTCCAGCGGCGGCACGATCTCGATGAAGTCGTGATTACCGAGCACTGCGTACACAGGGTGACGCAAGGCGCCCAGCAGCGCCATCGTCTCCGCCACCGACGGGTCGTGGTCAGCGTCCGTCGTGTTGCGGAAGTCGCCGGTGATGACACCCAGGTCGTAATCGACGCCGGACAAGCGCCTGCGTAGCACGTGGCCCAAGGCCGGATCCAAATCCAGGTGCAGGTCGCTCAGCTGCAGAATACGCAGGCCACTCAGCGCCTTGGGTAGGCGGGGGTGTCGCAGCGGGCGCTCCACCAAGTGCAGATCCAGGAAGTTGCGATAGCCCCAGCGGTGGATGCCGAGCAGGCGGACCGCGCGATCTGCCAAGACGTCAATATCCAACAACCGCGACAGGCCGAGCAAGATCGCGTCTTGGTGCGCATCGCCGGCGGCATGATCAATCTGAGTGTTGAGCCGCTGGCGCAACCGCGTCCTGCCGAGACGCCGCGCCAACGCCTTATAGTCCGCCGCGTCAAGACCCGCCGCTGCATCGGGCCGCCGTCCGGATGTCTCAGCGCCCACACCCCTAGCTTCATTTGCCTTGAAGTATTCCTCTATGACACCAACCATTTCCGCAGTCCCAACTCAGCCTACCACCCCGTACACTGACAGTCCCGAAC
>NZ_JAIFKJ010000182.1 GCF_019695415.1 Thiohalocapsa sp. | reverse complement strand
ACCGCGTTTTCCGGCTCCGTCTGATTTTTGGGCAGGATGCCCAATAAATCAGTATGTCCTTAAGGCTGGTTGGCCCCCGACGCGCACTTTGCCAAAAAAAACAACTCGGCGTCCCGCGGAATGGCCTAGACGCAGAGGTGCCGGACCAGGCCTTCCAGTGCCTCGCCGCCGCCACTGTCAACGAAAATGGCCCGATCCCGCTCCGCGTCCGTGAGCGGCTCACGGTTAGCAAGCTGGCGATCCAGCACGTTGAGATCGGCCTCAGAGGCATCAGTACCGGCGGCGTGGCGCTCCAGCACGCGCCGGCGCAGCAGCGCCGCCGGCGCATCCAAAGCAAGGATGTCGAACGGACACCCAACGGCATCCGCCAGCTCACGGAACGGTCGCCGTCGCCGCGCCGACAGAAAGGTCGCGTCCACCAAGACGCCATAACCGGCATCCAGACATTGTTGCGCCAGCGCCAGCAGCCGAGCATAGGTGCGCTCGGTTGCGTCCGGCGCATAGATGCCGGCGCCCAGCCCGGTCTCAGTGCGCGCGAGCGGCGGCAGTCCGAACAGGCGCTTGCGCTCCACATCCGAGCGGATATGGACCAGGGGCAGCCGCTCGCTGAGTCGCGTCGCAAGCCAGGTCTTGCCGGAGCCCGAGAGCCCGCACAGCATGACCAACCGCGGCGGCGGCGGGCGCCGGCTCAAGGCCTGCGCCTCTCGCACGTAGCTGCGCAAGGCTTCATCCTGGGTTGCATCCGTATGGTGATGCTGCGCGGCGCCGATGCCGGTGACCTTGGCCCGCACCATAGCCCGGTAGACCAGATACAAGCGCAGCAGGGCGAGGGCACCATAATCCCCCGTGTGCATCAGGTAGGCGTTCAGGAGCCGCCGTCCCTGCTCGGCTTCGCCGGCGTAGGCCAGATCCATGAGCAAAAAGGCGACTTCGCTCGCGGTGTCGATCCACCGCAGCGCCGGGTTGAACTCGATACAGTCGAAGATGAGCGGCTCACCCTCCACCACGGCAATGTTGGCGCGGTGCAGATCGCCATGGCACTCGCGAATGTGCCCGCCCTGCCGACGTCCGGCAAGCACGGTGGCCAGCCGCTGGTATTGCTCTAGCGTCCAATCCTCCAACTTCGCCAGCTGCGCTGCGAGATCCCCCGCCGGTGCCAGGCTGTCGCGGATGACGGCGAAGTTCTCGCGCATGGGCGCCAGTACCTGAGCCGGCGTCCCGTAGTCGCTGTCGGCCGGTGCCGCTGGCGCCGCTGCGTGGAAGGCCGCAATGCGGGCCGCCAGGGCGTCGGTCACCTCCGGCGTGAGGGCATGGCGGGTCAGCAGTGCGTTCTGCGAAAAGCGGCGCATGTGAACCGCGTAATCCTGCACCCGGCCTTCCCCGCCAAGCTCGGGGGCGTCGGGTGTGCCCGTGATAGGCACCACGCCGAGATAGAGCTTGGGTGCAAGCCGGCGGTTGAGGCGCACCTCCTCTTCGGCGAAGTGGCGCCGCTGCGCGCGGGTGGAGAAGTCCAGGAAGCCGAGATTCACGGGCTTTTTGAGCTTATAGGCATCCGCACCGGCGAGAAGGACCCGGGAGATGTGCGTCTCCAGCACCTCCACATCGCCGGACGCGGCAAGCCGGGCACGCAGGCCAGCGACCAGCTCCGCTTGCCGACGGTCAACGTAATCGCTTTCAGCGCTCGGATGGGTGTCGTGGGTGCTTGCGCAAGGCACTGTTTCTCACCATGATTACCCAATCTCAACAGAAGAACGCACCGAGGCCATCCATGTCCATCGAACGTATCGTGCTCGCCGTCGCCGGCAGCTTCGTGCTCATCTCCGTCATCCTCGCCTACACCGTCAGCGAGTGGTGGCTGCTCTTCACCGGTTTTGTCGGGCTGAACCTCCTGCAGTCGGCCTTCACCGGCTTCTGTCCGCTGGCGACCATCCTGAAGAAATTCGGCAAGCAGCCAGGGCCGGCGTTCTGAGCTGGCTGCCGGGAAGCGCCGATTTATTGGCGCTTCCCG
>NZ_JAIFKJ010000228.1 GCF_019695415.1 Thiohalocapsa sp. | reverse complement strand
GAAAATGGCGGGGCGTCCTGCCCCGCACGGGAAGCGCCAATAAATCAGCGCTTCCTTAGATTTCCGACACCACTTTGTCGTAAAAGGCAAGGAAATCGTCCCGCCGGTCGCTCTCGCGCCACTCGATGGCGGCGCGTGGGTGCTGGTTGAGCTGTCCCGTGATGTTGTAGGGGAGCACCGGTCCCCATTCGATTTCTCGCCGCAGCGGCACCAGGTGGTGCTGGATTACGTCGATGACTGGGCGGAGCTCGAACTTGGGATTACGCAGGAAGCCGAGCAGCAGCTCCGTGTGGCAGTTGCCGGCTCCGCGCCCGAAGCCGAGCATGGTTGCGTCCACCCGGTTGCAGCCGAGAATGATGGCCTCGATGGTGTTGGCAAACGCGAGCTGCATGTTGTTGTGGGCATGGATGCCGACGTCTTTGCCAGTGCCCTCGAGTGCCTTAGCGTACTTGCGATAGAGCCGGTCTACCTGCTCGCGGTAGAGGTGGCCGAAGCTGTCGACGATGACCATGGTGCTCGCCGGCGTATCGGCGACGGCGGCGAGCACGGTGTCGATTTCGTCGTCGGTGATGTTCGAGACGGCCATCAGGTTGGCCGTTGTCTCGTAGCCCAGCTCCGCCGCGTGGCGGATCATGGCAACGGCCTCCGAGAGCTGGTGGGCGTAGAAGGCGACACGGATCATGCTGAGTGGGCTGTCCGCGGCGGGCACAATATCGGTCTGCCAGTCGGACTTGCCCGCATCGGCCATGGCGGCGAGCTTGAGTCCGGTGCGCTCGGCGTCGTGATCCCCCACAACCCGCTGCAGGTCCGCTTCGTCGCAGTGGCGCCAGGGGCCGAACTGCTCCACCGGGAAGGTCTGCTTCGAGTTCTTGTAGCCGATTTCCATGTAGTCGATACCCGCCGCCACGCAGGCGTCGTAGACGGCGCGGACGAAGGCGTCGCTGAACCGGTGGCCGTTCACCAGGCCGCCGTCGCGCACGGTGCAGTCGAGCACCTTCAGCTCCGGCCGGTAGGTGATCCAGGGGGCTTTGTCTTCGGCCTTCGTCTCCGCCATTGTGCTCGTCTCCGGGTTGTATCGATCCCGCCATTGTGCACCGCAGAACTCCCCTTGGGCATTGGCATTGGTCAGCTTCGCGGGTCTTGGGCGACGCTGGCGAGCGGGATGAATGCGTGCAGGAGTGTCTCTGGGCCAAACAGACGCGCCGATGCGTATGCCTTCGCTCGGCGCAGCTGATCCCTGACAGAGGCACGCGCCCTCACCGATCGCGCTCTGCTGTTGCGCTTGGACGGCGGCGACGATGCCATCAGAACATCGCCGTGTTCACCGCGCATCACGAGCAGCACAGCGAGCGCGCGCTGGCGCACTACTTGAAGATGCCGAGCGTATGAGACTGCCAGTGGATGCGCTCCCGGCGCATGTCGCAGATCTTACTTTGCCGCATACATCCCGGTCTCCATCGCGAAGACCACCAGGGACTGCATAGCGGGAGTCTGCTCCAAGCCCTCCAAAAGCCGCCTTTGCTCATCGTCTGACGGTAGCGAGAGACTTGGGAAGGAGACAGGTGGGCTAGGGACACACGCCCCAGGTGCTCCACAAGCGCCATCACCCGGAAGGGGTCAGAGGTCAGGGCAGTCGCTGCGAGAGTCAGCAGCATTTCTTCGCGGTAGCGTTCCGGGACGTCAGCGACGCTCTGTTGCTGCATCCGGTGTGGTGTCCCGGAAAACGCCGCGCTCCATCTCGACCTCGACGGTCTTCGCTAAGGTCAGGACGTCTGCCTTCGTGCTGAAGGGCTTGTGAGGGAGGGCTCGGCCTTCTTCCGGGCCCGAGCGCGGCAGCGGTTTGCCCGCTTATGGATCGTCGGCATCTGAATCTCCACTGTGCCAACAGTGTGCCAATGGAGATCACTCACAGGGCCAAGGAGTCGTACCTCCTTGAAAAAACTGGTGGGCGCGGCTGGTTTCGAACCAGCGACCCCTGCCGTGTGAAGACAGTGCTCTCCCACTGAGCTACGCG
>NZ_JAIFKJ010000143.1 GCF_019695415.1 Thiohalocapsa sp. | reverse complement strand
GAAAATGGCGGGGCGTCCTGCCCCGGACGGGAAGCGCCAATAAATCAGCGCTTCCTTAGCCCAGGTCTGCGACCATCTCGCGCTCGGCTTCCGACAGGCTGCGCCGGAACGACGGCCATTCGAAGATGCGCGTGCTGTACTCGGTCACCGCCACCGCAGCGGCAGGCAGATCTACGCCGAGCGCCGGCAAGCGCCACAACAGCGGCGCAATGCAGCAATCCACGAGGGAGAACTCCTCACTCATGAAGAACGGACTCGCCGCGAAAATGGGCGCCGAGGCAATCAGGGTCTCGCGCAGCTCGTCGCGAGCCTCAGCAGCAGTGGTCTTATCGCCGCGACTGATGCGTCCCATCAGCGAGTACCAATCCCGGTCGACGCGATGCATCAGCAGCCGCGCGTTGGCGCGCCCCACCGGATCAACCGGCAACAGCGGCGGATGCGGGAAGCGCTCGTCCAGATACTCCATGATGATCTGGGACTCGTAGAGCGTCAGGTCACGATCCACGAGCGTCGGCACCGTCCCGTACGGATTCGCCTCCAGCACCTGCGCGGGCAAGTCATCGGCGTCAACATCGACGACATCGATGTTGATCTTCTTTTCCGCAAGGACCATCCGCACGCGATGGCAATAGGGGCATTTCGGATCGGAGAAGAGCGTCATCACACCTCAGCTCTCGGCAACCGCCGGCATGGCAGGTCTCTCGCAGCCACCTGGCTGCCGGCGGCCCAGGGGCGTCTGTCCTACGGAAGCATGACTTCGCGGCGCGATGGTGCGGCGGCAGGTGTCGGCGACCGGACAGCCTAAGCATACACTGAATCGACACCGGCCATTTCCCGCCCTCGCTGACGAGCAGCCTCTTGGGGGGCACCGATTAGCGGACTTGCTGGCCGAAATCGGCACGCGCGCCCTGCCCCGCGCTGGAAACGCCAATGAGCCCGCGTTGGCCCTGGTGCTGGTCGACGGTCACGCGCGCCTCTCCCAACAACAACGCCCGCGCCGCCGACGGGCAGGTCGGCTGGCGCGGGCTCAGGCATGCCGGCCCGTGACACGTGTGCAGGCACACGCGTCGGCCGGAGGTTTAGTGGACGTCCTTCCAGAACTCCTTCTTGAGGTAGTACGCCAGAATGAACATCAGACCCAGGAACAGCAGCACGTAAAGTCCGAGGCTGCGGCGCTCCAGCTTGTAGGGCTCGCCCACATAGGTGAGGAAGTTGGTGATGTCCCGCACCATGGAATCGTACTCTTCCACCGTGAGCTCACCGGGCTCTACCAGTTCCACGTCCACCACCTGCGGCTCACTGCCCTCACCGTGATGCGCGGCGTAAACGGGCTTCTGGATTCCCTGTAGGTTGATCAGTGCATGCGGCATGCCGACCTTTGGGAACACCAGATTGTTGACGCCGTAGGGCCGAGACTCGTCCACGTAGTAGCTCTTCAGATACGTGTAGACCCAGTCCGGATCGCGCCAGCGGGTCACCAGCGTGAGATCCGGAATCGCGGTGCCGAACCACTTCTCGCCGTCCGCAGGCTTGATGGCATTGGTCATCATATCGGTGGGCTTGGCGTCCCCGAAAAGCAGGTTCTCGCGCAGCTCGTCTTCGGGGATGCCCAGATCCTTCGCCATACGCTGGTAGCGCATGTACTGCAAGGAATGGCAGCCGAGACAGTAGTTGGTGAAGTACTTGGCGCCGCGCTGCAGCGAGGCCTTGTCCTTCAGGTCGACGTTGGCGTCCTCCAGCTCCGGGCCGTGGCCGCCGGCGGCTCCGGCGGTGAGGGGCAGCAGCAGAAGGCCGGCGATGAGGAGCTTCTTCATGTCGTCACCCTTTCCGGCACAGGCTTTGTTTTTTCGAGCTTGGTGTAGATCGGCATCAGCAGGAAAAAGGCGAAGTACACCACTGTGAAGATCTGCGACATCAACGTGTACAACTCCGTCGCCGGCTGCAGGCCGAGATACGCAAGCACGACGAAGGACACGACGAAGGCACCCAGGAAGACCTTCGACAGCATGCCTTTGTAGCGAATCGACCGCACCGGGCTACGATCCAGCCAAGGTAGCAGGAAGAGGATCAGGATGGCGCCAAACATCACCATGACGCCCGGGAACTGCGAGCCGCCGATGGGAGGCACAGCGCGCAGCATCGCGTAGTAGGGCGTGAAGTACCACACCGGCGCGATGTGCTCAGGCGTCTTCAGCGGGTCTGCCGGTTGGAAGTTCGGTGCCTCGAGGAATAGGCCACCCAGATCCGGGGCATAGAACACGACCGCCGAGAAGATCGCCGCGAAGACCACGAGTCCGACAATGTCCTTGACCGTGTAGTACGGATGGAAAGGGATGCCGTCGGCCGGGGCCGTATCGCTCCACTTGTTGCCTTTGGGGCCCTTCTTGATCTCGACGCCGTCGGGGTTGGTGGAGCCAACGGTGTGCAGCGCCACGATGTGCAGGAAGACGAGCGCCGCCAAGAGGAACGGAATGACGAAGTGGAACGCGAAGAACCGGTTCAAGGTTGTGTCGGAGATCACATAGTCACCCCGCACCCAGGTGGACAGGTCATCACCGACGGCGGGTACCGCCGCGAACAGATTCACGATGACCTGCGCGCCCCAGTAAGACATCTGACCCCAGGGCAGGAGGTAGCCGAAGAATGCCGTGGCCATCATCGCCAGGTAGATCACCACGCCGATAATCCACAACAGCTCGCGTGGCTTCTGGTATGAGCCCCACATGAGCCCGCGGAACATGTGCAGGTACACCAAGATGAAGAAGAACGATGCCCCGGTGGAGTGCATGTAGCGGATCAACCACCCCCAATTGACATCGCGCATGATGTATTCCACCGACGCGAACGCCTCTTCCGCGGACGGCTTATACGACATAGCAAGCCACAGACCGGTGACGATCTGCAGCACCAGCACCACGAGGGCCAGGGAGCCGAAGAAAGACCAGAATCCCATGTTCTTCGGCGCGTAGTATTGGGCGAGGTGGTCATTCCAGACCGCCATCACGGGGAAGCGCTTGTCGAGCCAGCCGAGGAACCCCCCCGGCGGCTGATCGGCAGCGGTTGCCGTTGTATCGGAACTCATCAGGCCGCTCCTTCATCCTCACCGATGAGGATGGTGTTCTCGTTGACGTACTTGTGTTTTGGTATCACCAAGTTGGTCGGCGCCGGCACGCCCTTGTACACCCGACCAGCGAGGTCGAACTTCGACCCGTGGCAGGGGCAGAACCAGCCGCCCTTCCAGTCGGCGCCCAGGTCATCCGGGGCGAACTCCGGACGGTAGGTGGGCGAGCAGCCGAGGTGCGTGCAGATGCCGATGGCCACGAAGTACTTGGGCTCGATCGAGCGGGTCGCATTGGCACAGTAGGGTGGCTGCTGTGATGCCAGCTCGGAGCCCGGGTCCACCAGCTTGGCATCCAGCGTGGGGAGAGCTTCAAGCATCGTGTCGGTCCGGTGCACGACCCAAATGGGCTGACCGCGATATTTGACGCGGAGCAGGGCGCCGGGTTCCAACTTGCTCACATCCGCCTGCACCGGGGCGCCGGCAGCCCGCGCCTTGGCGCTCGGGTTCATCGAAGAGATGAAGGGCACGGCGATGAAGCCAACGCCCACGGCGCCGACAGCACTCGTCGCAGTGACGAGCACGCGTCTGCGCTTTTGATCCACGCCTTCTGCGTTCATTGTTTGGTCGACCCCCGCTGGGCCCGACGCATAACGACCCAGCGCACACGCGTGCGGGGATCGCGAAAACGTCGGGCGGTCAAAAGAAAATCAGAATATCGGAAAGCTCTTCTCGACGAATCGCACATTGTCCTTGATCGATCCGCGCCGGGTCAAGGATTACCCCTACGCACTGCGGTTTTGCCGCTGCCGCCGGCAGCGACGCTGCTCCCGGCTCAAGAGACCCGGATTACACGAAAAAGTGCACTTCGCGACGACGACAAACCGCAAAACCCCTGTTTTCCAGAGTGAAACGCTCCAGCGAACGGCGCGCATTCACGCAGGGTTGTCGATGTCGCCGAACCGATGCCCGAGACCGACGTGCCCCCCTAGGTGCTCGCCCAGTGCCTGCCCGCCGTAGCGCCCCGTCGCATGATGGCCGGCGGCGACCTCACGCAGCCCCAGCCCCCCCCCCTGGTGCCCCGTGGGCTCGGAGACCTCACCGCTGAGATACAGATCGACGCCGAGGGCAGCGGCTTGATCGATGAAGCGCTGCGCGGCGCCGGTGCACCAGGCTAGGCGTCGCACGGGCCGGTCCACCACCGGCACGTGCAGCGGCCGCCGCCCGAGGCTTGTCCCAACCGCGCGTGCGAAGACCTCACCTGGAACAGGCTCGGGCAACTCGCCCGTCCAGAGCAGCCCGTCCGCGCCGGCGGGCGTGGCGTCGCGGATGCCGAGCACCGCCGCGAGGCGGCGGTTGTTGCCGAGCTCTGGATGAACATCCAGCGGCAGATGATAAGCCAGCAGCGCCAAGCCGCCCTCCACTGCCGCTCGCACACGCCGCCCATGCATGCCCACCAGACGCGGATCCTCACCCTTCCAGAACCAGCCGTGGTGCACCAAGAGTGCATCCGCTCCCGCATCGACCGCGGCCTCGATGAGGGCCAAGCTCGCGGTGACGCCGCTCACCAGATGGCGCACGGGCCGCACCCCGGCCAGCTGGAGACCATTCGGGCAGTAGTCGCTGAGCACTTGCACGCCCAGTAGTTCGTCGCAGTAGCGGCCAATCTCGGTGCTGTCCGTCATGACGTGTGCATACTCACTGCGTCGCTTCCGGGTCATCGTCCAGGCTTCGGGCCAGCCCGCCGCCCCGGCGACCGCGGCCGAATGCCGAGCCCGGGACGTACGCCTCATCATGCGCCGGGCTCCTGGCCGTGCTAGCTTACCGGTCATGGCCCATCGGCTCAAAATCCTCGCCGCCGCCGCAACCGGGCTCGCCGCCGGCGCCGGGGCCGTCGCAGGCGCGTTGATGCTCATCGGCACGCCTGGCCCGGCTGCGTCGCCACCGCCTCCACGCCCCGTCTCTTATGCAGACGCGGTGGCCCAGGCAGCACCGTCGGTGCTGCGGATCTTCGGGCAACGCCACAGCGCCCTCGGCGAGCCTGAGCTCCACCCTAGCCCGACCCAGACACCCGGACTAAGCCGGGGTTCCGCTGTGGTGGTATCGGACGATGGCCTGCTGGTCACCAGCGCACACTTGGTGGCGGAGACGGATGCGATCGGTGTCCAAGTGCCGGATCGCCGCATCCTTGAAGCCGAGCTGCTGGGTGTGGATACGCCCACGGATCTGGCGGTGCTGCATCTAGCCGAAGCGGCGGGCCCCGCCATCGACATCGGTGAGCCGGGCCGACTGCGCCCTGGGGACGTCGTGCTCGCCATCGGCAATCCGTTCGGTCTCGACCAGACCGTGAGCTTCGGAATCGTCAGCGGCGTCGGACGCTCGCATCTCGGCCTCACCGAGATCGAGGGCTTCATCCAGACAGATGCGGCGATCAACCCGGGAAACTCCGGCGGCGCCCTGATCGATACGCGGGGCCGCCTGGTCGGCATCAACACCGCCATCATGTCCGATAGCGGGTACTCCGAGGGCGTCGCTTTCGCGATTCCGGCGGATCGGGTCATGCGCGTGGTGGCGGAGATCGTCGCCCACGGCGGCGTCGAGCGTGGCTGGATCGGCATCGGCGCCCGCACCCTGGACGGCCCGCTCGCCGAGCGCTTCGGCGTGCGCGCGCCCCAGGGCGTCTTCGTGTCACGCGTCTTGCCGGACAGCCCGGCAGCCGCCGCCGGGCTGCGTGCCGGGGATGTCATCGTCGCCGCCAACGGGCAGCCGGTCACCAGCTCCCCGGCACTGCGCGAAGCGGTGCTCGCCGCCGGAGCGGGCGGTGCGCTTAAGCCCTCGCTTTAGCGCGGCAGTGAGCAGCTCACAGCCCGGCTGGAGACCAAGCACGAGCAGGACGGACAGATGGGGGAGAAGCGGGATCGGGGCGGGA
>NZ_JAIFKJ010000266.1 GCF_019695415.1 Thiohalocapsa sp. | reverse complement strand
CGCCCTTCCAGCGCTCGGCCGGCTGCGGTCCCGGCAGCCAGAGGGCCGCGGGGACGGTAAGCAGGGGCCAGAGCGTGAGTGCGGGGTTCAGGCGTCTCGATGCAAGGCCCGGAGGGGCGGGGCCGGCATCGGCGGCCAACAAATCGATCAGCTCAGTTGTCTTCAGGGCAGCTTCCTCGCCAGCTCGGCGAGTCGTTTCAGACCACGGTGCACCTGCACCTTCAGGGCCGAGACCGAGACACCGCTGCGCGCGGATGCCTCAGCCATGGACAGGCCCTCCAATTTGGTCATGGTGATCGCCTCTTGCTGTGCCTGCGACAGCTCGCCGAGCAGGGTCGCGAGATCGCGCTGGACCGGGAATTCATCTGCGACCGCTGGGAGCGCGCCCTCCCCCACCTCATCCAGCGGGTCGTGGAGGGCGTCGCGCCGGCCGCGCCTGCGCCACAGATCAATCAGCTTGTGGCGGGCAATGGCCAGTACCCACCGGCTCACCGGGACTGCCGGATCATAGGTGCCGCGCTGCAGATGGATCGCCAGCAGTGTCTCCTGCACCAAGTCCTCTATCTCGTCCGGCAGCGACTGCATGCGCCGCCGCAGCCAGCCCCGCAGGCGCTTAGTGATGTGACCCAGCGCCTCGCGGTAGGCGGCCTCGTCGCCACGCTGCGCGCGCAGCCACAGCGGTTGCAGTGCGGCCTCAAAGTCGTCCGCATCCGGCCTACCGCGCTGATTCCGCTGTTCCATCACCTTATCCGCTCAGTCGTGCCGTTGGCATCAAAGGTTACATGCGGGCGCAGCCGGCATTGCGCAGAAGAATTTCTCTTCACCGAAGTAACCATTCTCCCGAAGCCGACGACTGAGCCAGTACCGGCGCGCTGTTGAGCGCCGCGATACGCAAGCAATCCTTCACAGCCTTTGGAGCACTGTCATGACGAAGACCCTCATCGCCACCGCAACCCTTCTGATCGCCGTGTCGGCTCACGCCGCCGACAGCCGCGAGCAGTTTATCAGCGGCAATCCGGACAGCGACAACAAACGCGCATTCTACGAGGACGTCACAGCCATGCCGCGCAGTGTCGGCACCGACCGTGATCGGTATCAGGGCATCGCCGAGGGCAATGCGGATCTGTTCGACGTGGATCTCGGGGCAGATCTGGGCGCTTCGGGGTCGCATGCGCGCCCGGACATTTATGGCCCGTTTGGCGCTAGCCCGGACCTGAGCTACTGAGTTAGGGGCGCGCCGACTTATCGGTGCATGCCGCGCGGGGCAGGACGCCCTGCCATTTTCGGCGATACAAGTCGCTGAAAATGATGGAGTCGGAAAACCGCCCTCCCTGGGAACAAGCCGGGTTCCAAGCGATTTCTGGGCAGAATGCCCGATAAATCGGCGTCTTCCTAAGCCCAACTCCAGATCGATCGCCGGCGATATATGCGCCGAGCAGTCGCTAAATTTTGGGCAGGAGGCCCAATAAATCAGCATCTCCTTAGAGCCGCCACGGCCCCCATGGCACGCCCCGCCGGGCGGTCCATGGGGGCGCGGTTCAACTAGCGTTTTTAGGATTGTCGTCGCCGGCCGTGGCTGCCGATTCACGCTCCGGCTGCCGCAACTCCACCTGCAACGGGCCACTCGCATCCAGGTGCAGATCCCGTTGCGGGAAGGCGATGACGATGCCGGCCTCGGCGAACTTGCGGTTGATCGCCTTGTGCAGGTCGGTGATGGTCGCGATGCGGTAGTCGATGGAGCTGAGATAGGCGCGCAGGATCAGCGTCAGGGAGTTGTCGCCGAAGCCCTCAAAGCTCAGGATCGGCGCCGGGTCATCAAGGACGTGCTCGTGCTCTTCGGCTGCCTCGCGCATGAGCTCCAAGGCCCTGTCGACGTCGCTGCCATAGGCGACGCCGGCAACGACGACCACCCTCGTCATCTGATCTGACAGGGACCAGTTGAGCAGACGCCCGGTGACGAATTCCTTGTTCGGCACCAGCAGCTCCTTGCGGTCCCAGTTGCGGATGGTGGTGGCGC
>NZ_JAIFKJ010000213.1 GCF_019695415.1 Thiohalocapsa sp. | reverse complement strand
CCAGTCCGTGGTGTCAAGGGAGCCTCCGAGCTGTGGCAACTTCTGGTCGCGTCTGGCGGCCCGGGCATACGGTCCAGGGAGGTACGTCCGCGAGACGTAGCAGCGCCGGGATATGCGCTGGTGGCAACCGCTCCACGGCAGCTGCAAGGTGGAGCCTGGCAATGATGCAATGCGGTATGCGGGAGTTGGGATACACACAAGACTGTCCCTGCCCCAACTGACCTGAGCTTCACCCCGACCGCCCGCATCCCGCAGATCGAAGGACGTTTACGGCGCCCTATGGCCTAAGGGTCCACAAAACCCGCGTCTTTGTGAGAGCCATCGCAGAAGGGCTTGTTCTTGGATGCCCCGCAGCGGCACAGGAAGGCCTTCTCCCCCTGCCAGGCAACGCGACCGCTGGCGGCCCGAATGCTGAGGTTGCCTTCCAGCATCAAAGGCCCGTTCGGGATGCGCTTCACCTTAAGCGGGCCGCCCTGCGCGGTGAGGCCGGGTCCCGTCTCGCCGACGGCGCCGTAGTCCTCGAAGCCCGCCTGCAGGTGGCTGTTGTCGCAGAAGGGCTTGTTGCCCGATGCACCGCAGCGGCAAAGGGCAGCCCGGAAGCGCGCGCCGGTCATATCGTCCGCGGCATCCTCGATGTCCAGCTCACCCGTGAGATACAGGGGGCCGTTATACACCACGCTTACGGTATTCTCCGCAGGTGCGTGCTCGGGCTCGCCGGCCTTGTCGGTGTAGCTGAGCGCCCCGCTCGGGCAGCGCTCGCAGACATCGCGCACCTCGGCCTTGGTGACCTCGTCCGGGACGCACCAGGGCTTGCGCCCGCCGACGAATAGGCTGTTGGCGGCGGTGCCGCACTCGCCGATGTGGATACATAGACGCTCGTCCCAGTGCACATCGATTTCACTGCCCGGAAAGTCGTGGATTGGCTTGTCACTCATGCTGCTCTCCCAAAGAGTGGCGGGTTGGCTTAGGGAAGCGCCGAACTATCGGCGTCTTGCTTTCACGAGCTGGAAGACAGCGTCTTCCAGCTTCGTCTGATTGTTGGCCGGCGCGGCCAGTCAATCGGTTGCTCGTGAGCAAAGTCGGCACTTACTAGGCCGCGGCCAGTGCCGACTCGCAGCCGAAGATGGGGGCTCATTCGACGAAGTCTGTTCCCAGGCGCGTCAGTCTGTGCTCGAGCACGGCGCGATCCGCCCGCGTCGCTGCTGTTGTCGGCGCTACTGGGCGCCGCGGTTCTGCTATGTTCCTGCGACGGAATCCATCGACCCGAGCCAAGCCCAGCCCCACGATGAAGGCCATGATCCTCGCCGCCGGACGCGGCAACCGCATGCGACCGCTGACCGACCACACGCCGAAGCCGCTGCTGACGGCAGGCGGACGCACGCTGATCGAGCACCAGATCCTGCGGCTGCGGGCGGCGGGCTTCACGGAGCTGGTCATCAACCATGCGCATCTCGGCGAGCAGATCGAGGCGTATCTTGGGGACGGCTATGCGTACGATGTATGTATCCAATACTCGCCGGAGGGCGCAGAGCTCGGCCCACAGGGGGCGCTGGAGACGGGCGGCGGCATCTTCCGGGCGCTGCCGCTGCTGACGGACGGCAACGCGCCCTTCCTGGTAACCAACGGCGATGTCTGGTGCGACTTCGACTATGCGCGGCTCACCTGTGGTCCCGCCCTCGCCGACGGCGACCTGGCGCGGCTGGTGCTCGTGGACAATCCAGACCACAACACCGACGGCGATTTCGCGCTGACCGGTGGCCGGGTGTCGCGGCAAGGATCTGCCAAGCTCACCTTTGCCGGCATCGGCGTCTATCATCCAGACCTGTTCACCGGCTGCGAGGCGGTGGCCTTTCCGCTGGCGCCGCTGCTGCACCGCGCCATGAACGCGGACCGCGTCGGCGGACTCCACCACACCGGGCGCTGGATGGATGTGGGCACGCCGTCCCGGCTCGCCGAGCTGGACCGGCTGCCCGGCGCAGCCGGCCACTGACCACCCGCGTGGGCGCCCAGGGGCCAGG
>NZ_JAIFKJ010000360.1 GCF_019695415.1 Thiohalocapsa sp. | reverse complement strand
GCATCCTGCCCAAAAACCGGACGGAACCCGAAAACGCGGTTTCCGGGTTCCTTCTTTTTCAGATGCTTGCGCGCATAAAAAGAGCAGGGCGTCCCGCCCCGTACGGGAAGCACCAATAAACCGGCGCTTCCCTAGCGGCGATGGCACTGCTCGTATGGAACATTGACGGAGCTTGCTGTCTGTCCTAAAACCGACAATCAGCAGATCCTGATATGGAGCAGCAAGGCCGCTATGGCCCGGAATACCCGCACAACGTCGTCGACAGTCCGCACCCAAGCTGGGCCTCGCACGTCGCGCAACTGCGAGTATCCCATGAACAACGGTCGGGCGCTCCCGGCCACCCGATACCCTGGCGTCGCCCTACGGGCGACCGCGGTGGCTGTGCTCATGGTCAGTGCCTCCATGGCGCAGACACCAGACCAGGCTCCAAGCAGCCACCCACCGACGCCAACCGAGGTAGAGCCCGCCGCCGACATAGCGGACACCCCGGCCCAATCCCGTCCCCAGGACACACCGGCACCGCAAGACCTGGCGCCCCGCTGGCTGGACGCCGTACGCGCGCAGCGCCGCGCGTTGCAGGAGCGCCGCCGCGCCCAGCATCAGGCCCGCCGCCGGGCGCTGGACCCCGTGGGCACAGCCCGCCAGGAGGCGCTGGAGCAGGAATTCCAACGCCGCCGCCAAGAGATGCGGGACATGATCGCTCAGGACCGCTGGCTGTTTCTGAACTTTGGCCCCTGGCTCGCGCCGTTGCCGTCGCCGCCGGGGGCATCCCTGCCATCGGCGACCTCACCGCCGGAGCGTGCAACGGAGCCAAACAGCGCTCCTGACGACTCGCAAGCACCCGTCCACGAGCTGCCGGACTGGGACAACGGTTGGTACTTCCGGGGCTGGTAGCGGCTCTGCAGCTCAGCTGCCGGCTGATTTAACCTCTGGCATAAGCACACGGGATCAGCGGCAGCAGACCGAGCATTCGCAGCCCGCTAGTGAGGTAAAACGGAGAGTAGCGAGTTTCGACAAGCGAGGCTCGAGGAAGAGAAAAGGCATCAGCAGGTGGTTCGCTCGACAATCCGAAAACCGGCGTGCGATGGGTTTATTCGGCGCCAGCCTAGGCGGCCGGCTGGTTGCGCCCCCGGCGCCGGTTGGATTTCGGCGACGGGTCGGCCGTGAGCACCGGCAGGTCCTGCTGGGCGTAGACCAGCTTCTCCGCCTGCTTCTGCTCGCGGGCACGGATCATCTTCTCCTGCCGCGAGCGGACACCGTAGCCTAGGGCCGCGCCGCCCGCCGCGGAGATTGTGAGCAAGCCCAGTGTCATGAGCTGGGCGAACATCAACGCCACACCCACTCCCACGGTGCCGCCGACGGCGAGGCCCGTCTTGAGTGTTGCGCCGCCCGAGGTGCGCTTGCGCTGACGGACAAGCTTGGCCTTGTCCTTTTCTGCCTGGAGGCGCAGCTTCTCGCGCTCCCGGGCATGGCGTTTGTGCTGGCGCGCCACGGCCTGCTCCTTGACGCTGCCGATAACGGAGTCGAACCAGAGCGCCACGAGGACCCCGAGGGTCGCAGCCAGCGCACCGAACAGCCAGCCGGTCTGGTGCAGGTCCGTCATCAGCGCCGTGTAGGTCAAAAGCGCCGTGGCGACCTGCAACAATAGGATGCCGATGAGAAACTTGAAGACACCGCCGATACGAGGCCCCAGCATGGCTTGCTCCCGCCGCTCAGCGGTCCTGTTGCAGGCGGACGCCCGCCAGAAGGCCGGCCGGAGCCGGAGATGGACCGGCTGGCCCGGCCCGCCCCAGCGTGCGCTGACCGAGCATGAACACCCAATCGCCAGCGGGTGGGGGGGTTGCCGTGGCGTCGATGGCACGGTCGGGAAATATGCCGATGAGACGCCCGCGCACCGCGAGCAGGCTCTCCACCCGGCCCGCCGTGTCCGGCGGAATGGTACGGTCGTACGCCTCCACGTAAATGTACTGTCATTCCGGCCCGTAACGCCCCGATCGACGGTGACACACGTGGCGCGGG
>NZ_JAIFKJ010000520.1 GCF_019695415.1 Thiohalocapsa sp. | reverse complement strand
TCAATACTCCGCGGAACGCTGCGTTGAGCCGTTGACGCGCCGTCAGTTCTCTTTGGAGGGCTAAGGGGGTCAAGGGCTAAGAGGGTCAGGTCTCACAAGTAACATCGTTAACGGCCCTAGGCACTCTGCGAAGGTGCCCGCTCTCCTCAGCGGAGGCCCAACGACACACCAGCACCGAGCCAGGCCGTTCCGAGTCGTTGTAATGGTCGGCTTGCAGAATGAGCCAGGGCCGTGGCTTACCGTAGTCCCCGGCCGCAGCCGCCAAGACCACATCGCCGCGTCTTACTCTTCCCAAGGAAGATCCTTCAGGACGTCGGATTCCATGGCTTCCATCTCCGCGAGCGTTTCAGCGTCGCTGGCGAAAGGCTCGGGTGAGACCATGCTCCGGAGCGCCTCCTCGACCAGATGCTGAACCGGTATGCCCCGCGCACGCGCCATCGAGCGTACTTGGCGGGACAGGTCATCGGAAATGGTGGTGTGGAGTGTTGCCATCTCGAGATTGCGGATATGCTGGAGGCCCGATTTCGCCGATCGAGTCTGTGCGCCGGGGTGCAGGGAATGGGCCATGACTTGATGGCGTCTTCTCCGACCCTGTGCACGACCTTGGACGGGACGCTGGCCGGGATCTCCCGCAAGGCGTGGGGCCAAGGAGCACGCAAACAAAGCGTACAGTAGCCGAACCCGTAAGTCAGTCCAGATGCCCGATCCTGGCCGAGCTCGGTCGCTCCGAGGCATCACGCCTGGCGTCCGCTTTCTGCCGGAGCCAAGGGACGGAAGGCCTGAGCGTGACGATGGCCGCATCCACCCGGCGCGTGAAGGACGGCGGCGCCGTGTCCTGTCGGTTCGCCGAGCCCGTCGTAACGGCGCAGGCGGCGCGGCAGGCTGCAGTCCCTTCTCAAGCGGATCCGTGAACTGTGAACGCGCTCAGGTACTGGCTTCTGAGGCGAAGCGTATCGCGACATGTGGGGCAAGGCAGCCTTCGGAAGGAACGGGTAGCGGCTGATGTGCCGCGTTTCGGAACTGTTGCCCGGGCGCGGACCGCAGAGCGCTCCGGGCGGTCCCGGCGGTGACGGCCCTCCATGACGGCGCGGCCTGCTCGTGGCGTGCGCCTTGCCGCCCATTTTGGGCGCTTACCGATTTGATTTCCCGCGACCGCCCATACCCATGAACATAATCGGGAGACCGGATTATGGTCTGCTCGCCTGTTGCCCGCCGTCGCGAGCCTGCGATCGCCCCCGAAGCCCGACACAGGCAGTCGTAACAAGCCTTGGGCACCTGCTCACCGGCATCTGCGAAGATTCGGGGTAGCCCAACCCAGCCCAACACGGCCCAGTCCGGTGCGAGCACTGTCCCAACCCCACGCCAGCTGTACCGCCCTCTAATGAACCTCAAGCGCATTCTGACGGATCCAAAGGCGGTGCTGGCCGCGGTGGCCGGCGGCTTTGCCATCGGGCTTTTTGCCAAGCCTGTGGGCGGCGCCTTGTACCCCATCGGCAGTATCTACATCGCCTTTCTCTCCATGTGCCTGCTGCCGATCCTGATCACGGCGATCGTCATTGGCATCGCCGGGCTGCTGCGCGACGACAACACCCGGCCGCTGTTCAAGCCCATGGCCGGGCTTTACGTCGTCGGGCTGATCCTGCCCTGCGTGGTGGGCATCGCGACGGCGCTGTTGCTCGCGCCCGGCACGGGGCTCGGCCCCGAGGCAGAGAAGAGCATCGGCGCCTTGATCATCGAATCGCCGGCGGCGGCGCGGGCCGACGGCGGTATTCTCGGCTTCCTGGCGCAGATCATCCCGACCAACCCGTTCGAGGCGCTTAGCGCCAACCAGGTCATGAGCATCGTGTTCCTGAGTGTCTGCCTGGGCCTGGCGCTCGGGCTCATCGACGGCGAGACCGCGCGGCCCGCGCTCGATTTCTTCAAGGCCATCTACGACGCATTCATGCAGCTGTTCCGCTGGGCGATCCTGCTGCTGGCGCCGGGGCTTTTGATGTTCATCTCCGGCGTGGTGGCCGAGATCGACGCCGAGGTGCTGCTGGCGCTGACCAAGTTCGTGATCACCTTCTACGTCGGCGGCGTGGTTCTGATGGTCGCCTACATGCTGCTGTTCTGGCTGGCGGTGCGCGGTCCCATCATCGCGACGCTGTCCAAGCTCAGCAACCCCAACGTTCTGGCCTTCATGACCAACAACCCGATCGTCGCGCTGCCGGCGACCCTGGACACGCTTGAGCAGGACTACGGCGTCGACCGGCGGGTGCCCGACCTGGTCATACCCTTCGGCATCTTCGCCAACCAGCATGGTGCGGTATTCCTGCTCTCCTTCCTAACCGTATTCCTCGCGCAGATCTACGTCATCGACCTCAGCTTCCAGGACTACGTTGTGATTGCGATCGGCTCCATCATCGCCGGCGCCACCGCGGTCGGCGGCGGGGCGGTGCTGATCCCCACGGTGGCGCCGATTCTGGGCGCGGTGGGCATCCCCACCTCCATGGCGCTGGTGGTGCTGGCCACGACGGACAACATCATCGGGCCGGTGCGCACGGTACTGACGCTGCAGTCGAATGTCACACTGACGGTCATGACCGCAAGACGCGGCCAGGAGCGACCCGAAGAGCCACCGTTGGCGGCGGACCCTCGCCAGTCGGAGGCGGCATGAGCCGGAAACCGTTGCGGATGATGGCCGTCGGGCTTGCCTGGCTGCTGGCCCTGGCATTGCCCCTCGCTCAAGTCGTTGCGAAGGAGCCCGCGATCTTCCCGGACATTCAGCGCATTCTCGATGCCGGCGTTATCCGCGTTGCGCTGCGCGCCGGGGATGCCGCGCCCATGATCATGACCGACGCGAACGGCGTCCCGGCGGGCTCGGAGCCCGACCTGGCGCGCGACCTCGCGAAAAAGCTGGGGGTCGAGGCGGTCTTCGTGCGCACCGCGGACACCTACGACGGCGTCGTCGACGTGGTCGCCCGCAAGGAGGCGGACATTGCCGTTTCCTATTTGTCGAGCGGGGCGCGTCGAGCACGTTATGTATTTTTCTCCCATCCCTACATCAAGCAGAGCGGCCGCCTGGTCTACAACCGCGCCCGGTTTGCGGAGCTCAAGCGCGATCACGGCATCGAGACGTTGCGGGCTATCGCCGAGGACCCGGTGGCCACGGAGCTCCTGATGGGCGTTGTCGCGGGCAGCGTGTATGAAACCAATCTGGAACGCGATTTTCCGACGTCGCGGCTGCGGTTGTTCGAAAGCCTCGATGCGATGATGGCGGCGGTGAGAAGCGGCGAGACATTCGCCGCCATGCATGGTGGTCTGCAAATCGACTACTACATGCGCCGCAATCCGGCGACGGCGATTTATGTCGCAGTGGACCCGGACATCCGCCAGTCCAGCGACATCCGCATCGCCATTCGTCCCGATGCGCCCAATCTGCTGCGCTGGATCAACCTCTACCTTGCCGATCACGTCGGGAAGCTGGACGATGCCGAGATCGTCCAACGCTATTTGAATCAGAATCGGGAATCCGAGTGAGGTCGAGACTTTCAGGAGCCGCCCTTGCGGCCTCGATGCTCTGTCCACTGAGTTTGGCGTGGGCTCAAGCTGCTCTCTGTGATGAGATCATCACGACCACGGGTGATCGCCTGACCGGGACCATCCTCGAAGCCGATGGCGACAGCATACTGTTGAAGACGGCGTACGCCGGCATCATCGCCATCGACCGCGGCCAGGTGCGCTCCCTGCTCCGCGGCGCCGCCGTCGCAGACCTGGGCGCAGCAGGGCGATCCGATGCCGCGTCCGCGCCGGCCGCAGGCGGGTCGGACGCGAGTCCGCAGGCAGTCACGACAGTGTGCAAGACAGAACCGACAACTTCGCCGGCCGGCGCCCCGACGTCATCCCAAACGGCAGCCGCCGCCGAGCCCGCGCTATGGTCGCCGTTCACGCCAGGGAGCGAGCTCGGCGGCCGCGTCAATTTTGCCCTCAGCCACGAGCGCGGCAACACGGACAAGGACGAGATCGACTTCGACTACCAGCTGGAATACCGCCGCGGCTGGCATCGCTTCCGCAGCCTGGGTGCGCTCGAATTCGACACCAACGACAACGAGAAGACCACCGACAAGTGGTCCACCTTCAACCAGTACAGCCGCGTTTTTCCGTCCCGCTGGTATGGCGTCGCCTGGCTCGCCTTGGAGCATAATCGCTTCGCCGACCTGCGCCTGCGGACCCTTGGTGGGCCCGCCGTCGGTTACCTGCTCGCCGAGAGCGAGGCCTTCAATCTGGCCGTGGAGGCAGGCCCCGCGCTGTTGCAGGAGGACTTCTATGGCCATCCAGACCAGGATTTCGCGGGCGCGGCCTGGTTCCTGCGCTACGACCAGCTCGTCTGGCAGGACCGACTGCAGCCCTACCACCGCCAGTTCGGCTACGCGGCCCTGGACGGCAATGACAAGTATCTCTGGCAATCCTGGACGGGCCTGCGGGTGCCGCTGGCCGGCGGGTTCACCGGCGCCGTCGAATTCGAATACGACTACGACAGCGACCCGGCCCTGGCGGCGGAGACAACGGATACCACGCTGCGCCTGAAACTTGGCTATGAATGGTGAGCTTGGGCGGGGTCGCGTCATGATGCCGAAGCCCCAGCGGGTGCGCCGCTTCCTGGCGGTCGGCCTCTTTCTGCTGGCGCTGCTTGGCCCGATGGCAGCCGGCCAGCAAGCGCCGGGTGGCGAGCCGCCGCCGGTGACGGCGCAGACGCTCCAGGCAAAGATCGCCGAGACCGAATCGGCGGCCGATCTGCCGGAGGAGACCAAGAGCCGTCTGCTGTCGCTGTACCAGCGCGCGCTGCGCAACCTGGAAGCGGCCGCCGCGGACAAAGCCGAAGCACAAGCCTTTCGGGAGGCCCTGCAAACAGCACCGGCAGAGGCTCAGGTGATTCGCGAGCGGCTGACCGAGGCGAGCGCCGCCGGGTCGCCCGAGCCCCCGACAGTGGCCTTGCCAGTGGATGACGCGACCCCGCTTGCCGAGCTCGAGACCTTCATCCAACAGGACAGGGGCGACCTCGCGCTGACCGAGAAGCGGCTGGCGGACTTGTCGCAGCGCCTGGAGGCGGCGGCCGCCCGGCCCGCCGCGATCCGCCAGCGCCTGCAGGCGGCCGAACAGGAACAGACCGAGAACCTGGCGCAACGCCAGCTGGTGGCCGCCTCCGGCGAGGCATCCGCGGAGGCGCAGGCGCGGCGCTGGGCGCTGGAGACCCGGGCCGAGGCGCTGGCCGCTGAGATCGAGATGCTCAATCAGGAGCTGCTGAGCCAGCCGGCCCGCCTGGAGCTCCTGGAGGCGAAACGCGACAAGGCGGCCCAGGACGCGGCGGCCATCGGCCGGCGACTCGCGCTGTTGGAGGGCCTCGTTACGCAGCGGCGGCAGGCGGATGCGGAGCGCGCCAGGGCCGCGGCGGAGGCGGCGCGCCTGGACGCCGAGGGTCGGCACCCCCTGGTGGTGCAGCTCGCCGAGCAGAACGCCGCATTGTCGGCCGACATCGCCGAGACCGTCACCCGGCTGGACGAGATCCGGCTGCAGACCGAGGCCACCGAGCGGCTGCGCCAACAGCTGGAAGGCGACTTCGAGAGCGCACGCGAGGTCATCGACATCGGCGGCGCCAATCTGAGCGGCGAGCTCGGCAACCTGCTGCAGCAACAGCGCCAGGCCCTGCCCGACCTGCGCACCTTCCGACGTGAAGCGCGGGCGCGCGAAGAGCTGGCGAGCGAGAGCGGCGTCAAGCGCGTGCTCCACCGGCGCGAGCAGCAGCGGCTGGCGGACACGGACGCGTACGTCGACACGCTGCTCGCCGACGCGGGTGTCGAGGATGCGCCCGCGTCCATGCGGGCACGGCTCGTCGATCTCGTCGATGAGCGCCGGACCTTGCTGGACAACGCCATCGCGTCCGAGGACTTGCTGCTGCGCAGGCTCGGGGGGCTGGAGGCGGCACAATCGAGCCTGCCGACGACCATCAAGCGCTTCGACGAGCTGCCCACCGG
>NZ_JAIFKJ010000224.1 GCF_019695415.1 Thiohalocapsa sp. | reverse complement strand
AGGCTGTCGGGCCCGTCCCCGCCACCCGGCGTGGCTGTGCGGGCCGGGCCGGGCGGGAAGCACCCCTCGAAGCCGTCCAGCTCGTCGGGCAGGGTCGCGCGTTCGACGATCTCGATGCCGCGCTTGCGGGCAAGCGCCATCACCGTCCGCCGCGTGATGCCGTCGAGGAAGCAGTCGGGCGTGGGCGTGTGCAGCACGCCGTCCTTGAGGAAGAAGATATTCGCGCCTGTGGCCTCGGCGACACGTCCGCGCCAGTCCAGCATCAGCGCATCGGCGTATCCGGCGGCTTCGGCGCGGTGCTTCTCCAGCGTGCAGATCATGTAGAGGCCCGACGCCTTGGACTTCGCCGGCGCGGTGCGCGGGTCGGGCCGGCAGTATTCAGCCATCGCGAGCCGGATACCGGTCTCCATCGCGGCCGGGTCGAAATACTTGCCCCAGTCCCAGGCGGCGATGGCGACGTTGATCTTCGTCTGCTGCGCGGAAACACCCATCTGCTCGCTGCCGCGCCAGGCGACCGGCCGGATATACGCGTCCACCAGACCGTTCGCCGTCAGCACGTCGCGGCAGGCCTGATCGATCTCTTCCACGCTGTACGGAAGCTCGAAGCCGAGAACGCGCGCTGATTCGGCCAGGCGCTCGCTGTGCTCGGTGAGCTTGAAAATTTCGCCGTTATAGGCCCGTTCCCCCTCGAATACGCAACTGGCGTAGTGCAGGCCATGGCTTAGCACGTGGAGCTTCGCATCGCCCCACGGAATAAGCTCGCCATTCATCCAGATAACGCCGTCGCGCTGATCGTACGGAACGAGTGCCATTGGTCGTCTCCCGAGCGTGTTGCCGCGTTTCGCTCCCGAATTCGGCTTGACTCCCGGCGGCTGCGGGACAACAGATGATGCCCGACGCAGCCGCAAGGCGGTTGTCGTTGCCTGATGACGAGCGCCCTCTGGCGTGAGCCTATCACGCCAAGCCTTTGCCGATTAAGCCGTTTAGATATTGCGGCAAATGGCGCGAGTCCATCGGAAAAATGTCAAAAACGATTGCTGTACGTAGCAATCCGTTCAATATATGTCAACATGGCTGACATAACTCCCGATACCGAACTGGAGCGGCCCGAAACCGCGGCCGGAGCGCGAACCTCCGGAGACGGCGAGCAGGCGGCGCGTCCGCCCGATCCGCAGAGCCTGCGCATCATCGAGCTTTTGTTTTTCGCCTACCGCGACTTCACCGCCGATGCCGATGAAATCCTCGCTGAGCTTGGCTTCGGGCGGGCGCATCACCGGGCGCTGAACTTCATTTGCCGGCATCCGGGGATACGGGTCGCCGATCTCCTCGAAATCCTCCAAATTACCAAGCAAAGTCTCCCCCGCGGGTTGAAGGACCTCGCCGACCGCGGCTTCCTCACCCAGGTGCGCGGCGAGACCGACCGGCGCGAGCGTCTGCTCTATCCGCGCGACGAAGGCCGGGCGCTGATCGGGCGGCTGGCCGGGCGGCAGAGCGAGCGCATCAAGGCGGCGTTGCAGGCCGCGGGCGTGGAGGCGCCGGACACTGTGGCGGAGTTCCTGTTCACGATGATACGCGCGGAAGAGCGCGAGGACATTGCCAGGCTGATCGCCACTGGGGACGGGTTGAACCCGAACGGGGGAGAATGAGCGATGACTGCTGCGAGCGTCGAGGAAAAGCCGATCGAACCGCCCGCCGATACCGCGCCGCATCTGCTGGTGGTGGATGACGACCTGCGCATCCGCGACCTGCTGGCGCGCTATCTGCGCGAGAACGGCTTTCGCGTGACGGTAAGCTCGGATGCGGCGGAAGCGCGAAGCGCGCTGCGCGGGCTGGCGTTCGATCTCATCATTCTCGACATCATGATGCCCGGCGAGTCCGGGCTGTCGCTGGCGCAGACGCTGCGCGCCGAATCCGACGTTCCGATCCTCATGCTCACCGCGCGTTCGGAGCCAGAAAGCCGTGTCGAGGGGCTAGAGCTGGGCGTCGATGATTACATGGCCAAGCCGTTCGATCCGCGCGAAC
>NZ_JAIFKJ010000007.1 GCF_019695415.1 Thiohalocapsa sp. | reverse complement strand
GGCCAACTCCTGCGCCGTGGCGATGTCGGTCAGGATGATGCCGGACAGCGCGCGGAGGCTGAGGTCATCGCCGGGCTCCAGGAGGCCGACGACTGTGACCTCCCGCCGACGTCCCTCCACATCCAGCTCTATGCTGGAGCCGGGCGCCAGTTGATGCCGTTCCGCGACCTCGGCCGCGATCAGCACCGCCCCCGGCCCGGTCAGGAAGGCAGTCAGTTCGGCCAGCGAGGCCCGCTCTCCACTCCAAAGGTAACTGCGAAAGGGCGGCTCGGCGAAGGGGTCCACGCCCAAAAGCTGCATCGCCTGGTTCCCCAGTTGGGGCGAGGTGGCGTAGGTGGTGACGACGGGAGCCGCTGTACTCACTACACCCGCACGTCGCAAGTCAGTGTAGATTGTCTCGTCCAGACCCTGTGGCCCGCCGACGATCTGATGGGTGGCTCGTCCGGCGACGGCGTCGATGCTGAGATCGAAAGCCCGGCTAGCACTGACGTTAGCCAGGTCAACGGCCACGACGACGGCTACACCAAGCGTGATGCCCAGAATCATCAGCACGCTCTGCCACAGGTGACGCATCAAGTAGCGCCGTCCCAGAGCCCACAGCGTGCGTGGGGCGAAGCTGGATAGCCCAATTTCCATCGCGCTCTCAGGCATCGACGAGCTTCCCGTCGCGCAGGTAGAGGATACGGTCGGCATAAGCAGCGGCGTCTGGACTGTGTGTGACCAGAACCAGATTCTTACCCGCCCGCCGGGTGAGGCGATCCAGCAGATTCAAGACCTGGCACCCCGTATCTTCGTCGAGGTTGCCCGTTGGTTCGTCGGCCAGCACCAGGCGCGGATCGTGGACCAGAGCACGAGCGATGGCGATGCGCTGTTGCTCACCGCCGGATAGCCGGTCCGGGAAGGTATCGCCACGGTCGCCCAGCCCCACGGCATCGAGCAGAGACTGCACACGCTGGCTAGCGTCCGCGCCATTGATGCCGTTGAGCTCCAGGGGAAGCATGACGTTCTCCCACACGGTCAACGTAGGGAGCAAGTTGAAGAACTGAAAAACGAAGCCGATGTGACGGCGACGAAAGAGGGTGCGCTGTCGCTCTTCGAGAGCGGTCAGATTCTGACCATCGAGCCAGATGGCGCCACCGTCGGCGTCATCGATGCCGCTGATCAAGTTCAGCAAAGTGCTCTTGCCGCTGCCGCTCTGGCCTACCACGGCCACCGACTCGCCCTTGGCAAAGACAGCGTTCACGTCTCGCAGCACAGAGCGTGTGTGTGGTCCTTCTCTAAAGCTCTTGGAGAGCTTTTCAAGCCGCATAAAATCGTCTCTCATTGGTCACCTAATCCGCTAACGGAGCACCCGCGTCTGCCTGATAGAAGCTCCGCGATAATCACGCCGAGAGCTATGCTCAAGGGATCGGCAGAAAATAATAAACTCGCCACACAGAGGCAGATAAGGGCTTGTCCAACGAGACGATTACTGATAGAATGAACCCATCGGGGCGCTTGGCCCGCCTCGGCTATAGCCCCGGCCTCGTACGAGAGAGTCGGGGCTCTCTCGATTTTTATTTTATCACGTCCCTGTTCCTGACACAAACGCTGCTTGAAGCCGACCTTGACCCGCCCAAGAGGTATGATATACTTACAATGTAAGTACTTTGTAAGGAGGCTCAAATGGGACGAAAAATTTTCCGCACCGGAAATAGTGCCGTGGTCTCACTCCCACCGGAGGTATTGGAGGCCACCGGATTGGAGTTGGGCGATGAGGTGACCGTCACGGTAGATGCAGAACGCACTCACATCGTCCTCATTCCAACCACTTTGCCCGGCGTGCGTCCTGGCTTCTTGGATCAGGTGGATCAGTTCATTGAAAGGTATCAACCGGCTCTGGAAACCCTGGCTGAGGAGTAACGTTGAAGTACCTCACAGTCGAAGAGGTATTGCTGTCTCTTAACCACATCT
>NZ_JAIFKJ010000257.1 GCF_019695415.1 Thiohalocapsa sp. | reverse complement strand
TGCCTGAGCCTCGGCTGGGGCGGGCTGCACACCCTCACCTTTGCCGGCGGCATGGCTGCGCGCTCACTGCCTCGACTGCTGGCGGGCGGGGTCTCCTTGCGCCGCGGTCTGCCGCTGGCGCTGGCGGAGCAGGTGCTCGCACCAGCCGCAGCCGCCCGCGCCGCCCAGCGCGCGGCGTTGGCACAGGCTGCACTGGATCTGGACCTGCACCTCGGCCGAGTGGACCTCCCGGAGGCGCGCCGTCGGGCGGCGGTTCTGGGCGACGCCGACTGCATACTCGCCGACCTTATTCGTAACCCAGGTGATGCGCTGGCAACGGTGCTCGGCTGGCAGCTTATCGCGGCGGCACGCAACACCGTCGGCAACGCCGCCGAGGCCGTGCAAGACTTTCACGAGCGCCTGCTCAAGCAAGGCCCGGTCCCGGCGAGCACGGCGCTCACAGCGGCCGTCGGTGCCGACGCGACACAACGCCTGCTGTCCGGGCTTTGCGGCGCGCCGCAGACGCCCCACTGAGGGAGCCGACGCTGGCTGCGACCGTCGGCACAGACCGAGCCCGAAGTCTCTTGCAAACCACCCTACCGCAGGCGTAGCGTGCGCGCCTCTGTGACGCTGGCGGCGGGGCCGCCCGCAAGGCAGTGCACGGGCAGTCGGGCACCCGATGCCGGCGAGCCGGCCCCACTGCCCAGATTCCTCGTCCCCCGCCCGGCGCTCGGGCGGGTCCATCGTGCACCGGAAACCCGGCGGCCCGGAGTCGCCAAGCACCATGCCCAAGACGTCCAAACGGCTCAAGCTGCACGGCTTCAACAACCTGACGAAGTCGCTCAGCTTCAATATCTACGACATCTGCTACACGGATTCCGACGAGCAGCGGGCCGCCTACATCGCCTACATCGACGAGGCCTACAACGCCGAGCGGCTCACCGGCATCCTCACCGACGTCGCCAACATCATCGGCGCCAACATCCTGAACATCGCCCGCGAGGACTACGAGCCGCAGGGGGCCTCGGTGACCATGCTGATCGCCGAGGAGCACAGCCCGGAGCAGGGGCTCACCAACTCGCCGACACCGGGACCATTGCCCGATGCCGTAGTGGCCCACCTCGACAAGAGCCACATCACGGTACACACCTATCCGGAGAGCCATCCGCACAACGGCATCAGCACCTTTCGGGCCGATATCGACGTCTCCACCTGCGGGCTCATCTCACCGCTCAAGGCGCTGAACTACCTGATCCACGCGCTGGAGTCGGACATCGTGATCATGGACTACCGGGTGCGCGGCTTCACCCGCGACGTGCGCGGGCGCAAGCACTTCATCGACCACAACATCAGCTCCATCCAGAACTACCTGTCGCGGGACACCAAGAACCGCTACCAGATGATGGACGTGAACGTGTACCAGGAAAACCTGTTCCACACCAAGATGGTCGTGAACCGCTTCGAGCTGGACGACTACCTGTTCTGCGTCGATGCCGAAGACCTGTCAGACAAGGAATACAAGCGCATCCACCGCCTGGTCCGCCGCGAGATGATGGAGATCTTCTACGGGCGCAACCTGAACCGCGATATCGAGGGGTGGAATGAAAAGAGGAAGTAAAGACAGGTTCGAGGCTCGAGGAGCGAGTTTCGAGGGGCGCGGGACACCTGCCCTCGGCAATAGTGGCGTGCCGCCCTCGCCCCTCGCTCCTCGAAAATCGCTACACAATGAAAATCAAACCCAATAAGCCCCCCGCGTCATCACCTTCGCCACGGCCTTCATGGCGAGCTTGACGGGTGTCGGGAGCTCGGCGCCGCCGGCGGCGTGGGCGACATCGGCGTGGTGGATTTCGTCCGCCTTCATCTGCTCCAGGATGGCGCGGGTGCGCTGATCGTCCCCCGGCACCTGGGCGATGTGCTCGTCCAGGTGATCCTCCACCTGGCGCTCGGTCTCCACCACGAAGCCGAGACTCCACTTGTCACCGGCGAGGCCGGCGGCGGCGCCCATGGCAAAGGAGCCGGCATACCACAGCGGGTTCAGCAGGCTCTTGCGGGCGCCGAGCTCGTCGAGGCGCTGCTCGCACCAGGCGAGGTGGTCGTTCTCTTCCAGCGCCGAGCGCTCCAGGCTCTCGCGCACCTCGGCCAGCCGCGCCGTAAGCGCCTGCCCCTGGTACAGCCCTTGGGCGCAGACCTCTCCGGTGTGATTCACGCGCATCAGCCCGCCGATGTGCCGGCGCTCGTCCTCGCCCAGATCCACCTCGGCGTAGTGCTCAGCCGGGTTGGCACGCTCGGTGACGCGCGGGCGCCCAAAGACGGTGCGGATCGCTTGATCCAGCCCCATCAGGGCTTGATCGACGGGTGTGTAGTCTCGGTTGCTCATAAGCGTGTGCGGTTTCCGTTGGCAATGCCGTCCAGTTGCCGGCTCCGGGCCTTAAGACAAGTATTGGCTCATATTGTACGGCCTGCCGGCGCCAGCGCCCGGGCCAGCAGCACCACCGGATGCACCACCCCAACGTCCACGCCGGCAGCATCGGCGGCGGCCGCCAGATGGGCGGCGCAGCCCGTGTTGGTGGTGGCAAGCCACCGCGGCTTGCGCTGCGCAAGCGCTGCCACTTTGTCGGCGGCCAGCGCCAGGGCCGTCTCGGGGTGGTCCAGCAGATAGGTGCCCGCAGCACCGCAGCAGGTGTCGTTGCCGGGCAACGACACGACCTCGAGCCCCGGGATGCGTCGCAGCAGCGCATATACCGCGGCGGTGTCGCGCAGCTGATTGCGGTGAGAGCAGGGCTCGTGCACGGCCACGGTACCGGCCAGGGTGCGTAGCTGCAGCTCCGCAGGCCAGGGCAAGTCCAGCAGGGCGCGGCAGAGCTCCGCGGCGTCGAGTGCCGGGTGCAGCTCCGCCACGCACGCACTCGCTCCGCCCACCACCCGGGCCCCGGCGAACGCGGCGCGATTGCGCTCCAATAGGGCATCGGCGTCATCCGGGAAGCCGTTGTGGCGATGCATGGCACCGCAGCAGGCCTGCCCCGCCGGCACCGTCACCGCCACTCCCAGGCACTTGAGCACGCTCACCGCCGCACGCGCCACATCCGGCTCCAGCGACCGGGCCACGCAGCCGCGGAACAGCGCCACGGGCTCCCGCATCGGCGGGGCATCGGCACGGACCCCGCCACCGATCAATGCACCGGGCCGCGGCGGCGAGGGCCAGCGCAGCCGCTCGGCCAGACCGAGCAGCACCCGCAGCCGAGGCCATCGCCGGAGCCGCGGCAAATGCACGAGGCGCCGCGCCAGCGCACCCAAACCGACACGCCTGTAGGCAGCGGCCAGCAGGGCGGGCAGCGGCAGCAGGCGGGGCGTGCTGAGCACATCCAGTCGCAGCCGTCGCCACCAGCGCACCGGCGCCGGCAGCCGTGCCACGCGCGCCGCGCGGGCGGCATCCATCAGCGTGCCGAACTGCACCAGCGACGGGCAGGCGAGCTCGCAGGCACGGCATTCCAGGCAGCCGTCCAAGTGGACACCGAGCCGGGCGTTGTCGCTGAGCTGGCCCTGGATCAGCCCCTGGATGAGCGCGATACGCCCCCGCGGCGAGTCGGCCTCATTGTGATAGAGCCGAAAGGTGGGACAATGCGGCAGACACAGACCGCACTTGACGCACTGGTCCGCGAGGCGCAGCAGTTCACGGTCGTTCAAGGTCTTCTGCGCGAATGGGCGGGATGGTGGTCGGGTCTGATGGGAATGCAGACGTGGATAGGGACGCGGATGGGCACGGGGATGCAGCGGGGCCGGGTGCGTCTAAGCAGTTGCTGTGCGCAGCCGCGCGGTGCGGCAGCCTGAGCACGCCGGGGGCTTGGGGGCCAGCGGGGCGCGAGACCGCACAGGCGCCGCGGCTACAGGCGTATCACCCATCGCGCAGGACCCGATCGGCCTCACGCTAGAGCGCCCGACAGTCCGTGCCCCGGTTGGTTCGAGGCGCCACGGGCGCCACCTGTCGGTTCAACGCAACGCCCAGCCCCGGGCCATCTTAATGACCAGCGCCGATGGAGCGCCAGAGCATGTCCACGCCGACACCCTACTACAAGTACCACGTCTTCCTGTGCACCAACCTGCGGGCCGACGGCAGCCAAAGCTGCGAGCAATGCGGCGCGCAGGCCTCCCGGGACTATCTGAAGAAGCGCACCAAAGAGCTCGGGCTGACAGGCCCCGGCGGCATCCGCATCAACAACGCCGGCTGCCTGGACCGCTGCAGCGAAGGCCCCGTGGCCGTCGTCTATCCGGAGGGCACCTGGTACACCTACGTCGACACCGAAGACCTGGAAGAAATCCTGCAGAGCCACCTCATCGGCGGCACACCCGTCGAGCGTTTGCGACTCCCGGGCTGACCGCCCGAGGGCTCGGCGCCCTAGACAGGGCCAAACGGCCAATGCCCCTTCAAGCCCTTGGCGTCAGCCCCCTGGGCGCAGCGCCGATGCGCTGCGCAACCGCTGCGGTACCTGTTGCACACAGACAAAAAACTTAGCTACAATGCGCGGCTTTCTCGGGGCTGCATCAGATCACCTGCGCACCCGACGGTTTCCCTCCGGAGTGATGGACATGAGCACAGAGAGCGCAAAGCCGGCTGAGGTGCGACGGGCCTGGTATCTCATCGATGCCGAAGGCAAGACGCTCGGCCGTCTGGCCACCGAGATCGCCCGCCGGCTGCGCGGTAAGCACAAGCCGCAGTACACGCCGCATGTGGACACCGGCGACTACCTTGTCGTGGTCAACGCGGAAAAGGTCCGGGTCACCGGCAACAAGCTGGCGGACAAGATGTACTACCGGCACACGGGCTACATCGGCCATCTCAAGTCCCGCTCGCTGCAGCAGATGTTAGACGAGCATCCGGAGCGGGTGCTGGAGGCCGCCGTCAAGGGCATGCTGCCGCGCAACCCCTTGGGCCGGGCCATGTTCAAGAAGCTCAAGGTCTACGCCGGGCCGGAGCATCGCCACGCGGCGCAGCAGCCGCAGCCGCTTGAGGTCTGATCCGAGCCGCCCCGACCGCGCGGTGAGATCGCGTCCCAGCCCTGCGATCCTGAAGCCTTCGACCCCGAAGTGAACGACCCTGACGTCAACGAACAAGACAACACGGATAACTGATCCATGCCGGACTTCCATTACGCCACCGGGCGCCGCAAGAACGCCGCCGCTCGCGTCTTCCTGAGCGTCGGCACCGGCCGCATCACCGTCAACAACCGGGATCTCGACCACTTTTTCGGCCGGGAGACCGCGCGGATGGTGGTGCGCCAGGCGCTCGAAGCCGTCGAGCTGACCGACCGCGTCGACGTCCGCGCAACCGTTAAGGGCGGCGGCTCCTCCGGTCAAGCCGGCGCCATCCGCCACGGCCTCGCCCGCGCCTTGGTGGATTACGACGAAAACCTGCGCGCCCCCCTGCGCCGCGCCGGCTTCCTCACCCGCGACGCCCGCGAGGTGGAGCGCAAGAAAGTCGGCCTGCACAAGGCGCGCAAGCGGCCGCAGTACTCGAAGCGCTGATGCGCTTCTCGCGGGGCTAAGGGCGGAGGGCTCAGGAGCGCCGCGTACTTGGCTTTCGAGGCGTTGCTGAAACTGGACGCATGGCGGCGCGCCTGCCGTCTTGCTGTAGAGATTTTTGACCTGACGGATCAGTGTCGGCACTTTGCATACCGAGACCAAGTGACGCGCTCCGCCTTGTCAGTCGCGTCGAATATCGCCGAAGGTTACGAGCGCGACACCCAGAAGGACAGGATCAGATTCCTCTACACCGCGAAAGGATCTTGCGCCGAGTGCTGGACCCAGCTCCTGATCGGCATGGAAGCCGGACTGGTTGAGCGCGACAAGGGCCGAAGATTGGTTGACGAAGCCCAACAAGTTGCCAGACTGATCAGCGGCCTCATCCGCAGCTTCCAAAAGCAGATTTGAAAGCAACCTGAAGAACATCGCAGACAGCGCCACCCTAGCCCTCAGCCCTCAGCCCTCAGCCCTCAGCCCTCACCCCCTCCTCCTTGGGGGTTGTCTCGCCGGCAGGACAG
>NZ_JAIFKJ010000441.1:1419-6031 GCF_019695415.1 Thiohalocapsa sp. | reverse complement strand
GTAATGGGCGGCCAGCGGCACCGGCTCGTCGCCGAACCCCGCTGGTTCGTCATCCGGGGGCCAAAAGCGCACCGCCGGGGGGCCGATCCCCCCGTAACGGGGGGCGGCAATGCCTGGTCGCAGGCCCAGCGCGATGAGATGATCCGCGAGCCAGCGCACCAGCGGCGTCTTGCCAGTGCCGCCGACGCTCAGGTTGCCGACGACGATGACCGGTGCACCGGCCTCGAAGCTCGCAAGCCAACCGGCCCGGTAGGCCGTCGCGCGCAGCACGGCGACGCTGCAATAGAGCCAGCCGAGCGGCGCCAGCAACGCCGACGACAGCCGCGCTCCAAAGCCCCGACCGTACCAGATGGCGGTGGGGCTCACCGACCGATCCGAGTCCGCGCGTCCATATCAGCCCGCGGGCTCCGGCACGGGCGGCGCCTGGAGCTGCGCACGCTGCAGCCGCGCATAATGACCACCCGCCGCCAGCAGCTGTCGGTGGCTGCCCTGCTCCAGGATACGCCCCTGCTCCAGCACCACCACACGATCCACGTGCTCGATGGTGGATAGGCGGTGGGCGATCACCAGCGTCGTGCGGTTCCTCATGAGCGCGGCCAAGGCCTGCTGGATGTGACGCTCGGCCTCGGTGTCCAGCGCCGAGGTGGCCTCATCCAGAATCAGGATGGGCGCGTCCTTGAGCATAGCCCGGGCGATGGCGAGCCGCTGACGCTGCCCGCCCGAGAGCAGCACGCCGCGGTCTCCCACTAGGGTGTCGAACCCCGCTGGCAACGCGCGAATGAAATCCAGCGCATGGGCCGCGTCGGCGGCACGCTCAATCTCCGCCCAGCTCGCCCCCGCGGTGGCACCGTAGGCAATGTTGTCCGCAACGCTCGCGTTGAAGAGGACGATGTCCTGGGTGACGAGGGAAATCTGCGCCCGCAGGCTCGCGAGCGTCACTGTGCGGTGGTCGATGCCGTCCACCAGAATCTGCCCTTCCGTCGGGTCGTAGAAACGTGGCAGCAGGCTCACCAGCGTCGATTTGCCGCTGCCCGAACGGCCCACCAGGGCCACGCTCTCGCCGGCGCCGATGTGCAGATCGAGTCCGTGCAGCACCGGGCCCTTGGCAGCGTCATAGACGTGGCTCACGCCGCGGAAGTCGATCTCGCCGCGGATCCGGCCCAGCTCCTGCTTACCCGCATCGTGCTCGGTCTCGCTGTCCAGCAGCTCGAACAGGCTGTCAGCGGCAACGATACCGCGCTGGAGCTGGGAGTTGACGGCGGTGAGCCGCTTTACCGGGGGCAGCATGAGGCCCATGGCCACCACGAAGGACATGAAGGTGCCCACGGTGATGTCCTCCCGCAGCCCCTGCAGCGTCGACAGATAGACGATGACGCCGATGGCGACGGCGGAGAGCAGCTGCACCACAGGCACGCTGACGGACTCCACGGCAATAACCTTCATCTGCAGGGAGCGCGTCTTCTCGTTGATGGCGGAGAAGGTCTCGGACTCGCGCTTCTCGCCGCCGAAGGCCTTCACCACCCGGTGACCATCGATGACCTCCTGCGCGACGTGCGTGAGGGACCCTACCCGGTCCTGAATGCGCGAGCCGTACCGCCGAAAACGCCGGGTGGCGTACTTCATCGAGAAGGCCATTACCGGGCCGATGAGCAGGAAGATGGCCGACAGCGCCGCGTCCAAATAGAGCATATAGGCCAGCAGCGCCAGCGCGGTGAACCCGTCCCGCACCAACGTCGTAATGGCGGAGGTCGCCGCGGTGGCGACGTTCTCGACGTTGTAGGTGAGCTTGGCCAGCAGCTGACCGGTGCCATGGGCATCGTAGTAACGGGCGGGCGCCCGCAGCAGGTGGTCGAACATCTGCTGGCGCAGGTCTGCCACCACCCGCCGGCCCACCCATTTGAGGCAATAGTTGTTGACGAATCCGGCGACGCCGCGCACCAGGAACACGGCCACCAGCAGGATGGGCATGAGCCGAACCACGTCCGGGTCCCGCTCAACGAAGCTGCCGTCGAGCAACGGCTTGATCATGGCCGCGAACACGGGCTCGGTGGCTGCGAACACCAGCATGCCGACGATGGACAGCGCGAACATGCGCCAGTACGGCTTCACATAGCCAAGCAAACGGGCGTAGACGGTTCGCCCAGAGCCGGTGCCCGCGGCGAAGCTGCTGACCCTGCTCACGGGGTCTCTTCCGTGCGGCTCGCCGCGAAGGCCACGCGGCGCATGCCGAGCTGGCCGAGGGCGTCCAGCGCTGTCATGACCGCCTGGTGGGGCGTCCTGGCATCCGCCTTGATGAGCACCGGGCGCTCGGTGACCGCGCCGTCGGTGCCTGCGGCCTCCCGGAGCGCCTGTTCCAACGTCTCGGCGTCGGTGCCGAGCACCTCGCGATCATCCACATAGAAGCGCCCGGAGACATCCACCACCACCTCCAGCAAGTCCATCTCGGCGGCCTGTGCCGGCTCGCCGTCCGCCTGCGGCAGCTCCAGGCGCAGCCTGGGACTGTCGTTGAAGGTGGTGGACACCATGAAGAAGATGAGCAGCAGAAAGACAACGTCAATGAGCGGCGTCAGGTTGATGTCCGGGGGCTCACGCCGCTTCGGCCGGAGATTCAAGGCTCGCCCCCGTAGCCTACCGCCTCGCGGGCGCCCTGCATCACCTCGATGAGCCTAAGCGCCTGTTCCTCCATGGCCACAATGAGCTTGTCCACACGGTTGTCGAAATAACGGTAAAACATGAGGGCGGGGATGGCCACAGAGAGCCCGGCGGCCGTGGTGATGAGCGCCTTGGAGATGCCGCCGGCGAGCACGCCGGGATTGCCCACACCGGCCTCCATGATGATGCCGAAGACCTCGATCATGCCGAGCACGGTACCAAGCAGGCCGAGCAGCGGCGTCACGGCGGCGATGGTGCCGAGCGTGTTGAGATAGCGCTCCAGATCCGCCACCACCTGTCGGCCCGTGTCTTGGATGGCCTCTTTCATGACCTCCCGGGAGTGGAAGCGATTCACCAGGCCGGCTGCGAGCATGCGTCCCAGGGCGGAGCCGTCGCGAATCTCGGCGATGCGCTCGTCGTTCAACAATTGCCGGCGGTGCAGCTGCCAGATGTTGCTCACGAGGTCATCCGGCATGATGGCGGCGCGACGCAGGGCCCAGAAACGCTCGATGACAATGGCCATCGCGGCAACGGAACAGAGCAGGATCGGCCACATCAGCCAACCACCCGCCTGCAGCAGCTCAAACACCTGCACAAACACTCCCGCGTTCTCGGACCAGCCCAGCACCGGGGCTCAAACGCTGGGGATCATAGCAGCTCCGACCTGCCCCGCCGATGCCGGGACGCAGAGATCACGGTACCCCTCAGCACGGTTGCGCCCGGCCTACATCGTCGCTGTCCTGAACGCGGATCGCGTTCAGGGCGGCCGCAGGCCTGGACGGTGTCGCCACAGCCTTTGCTGGGCTTGACGAGCCCGCATCGGCACCAGGGGCGCCGGCTCCGCCGGCAACCGCAGGCTCACGGCGCCGTCCGTGGCGGTGCTCGCGGTGGCGACGCCGAGGGCGCGAACGCGGGCCACGACGGCCTCGTGCGGAAAGCCCCAGCGGTTGCCGTAGCCGGCAGAGAACCAGACCCAGCGGGGATCGACCGCTCGCAGAAAGGGCATCGTGCTGGAGCTGTCACTGCCGTGATGGGACGCGAGCAGCACATCCGCCCGTAGCCGCTCGCCGAAGGCCGCGACCAGCTCGGCCTCGACGCCGGCCTCGACGTCGCCCGTGAGCAGCACGCTGGCACCGCCAGTGGCCACGTGCAGCACGCAGGAAGCATTATTGCCGGACTCTCCCCGACCCGTCGGGTGCAGAATACGGAAGGTTACGCCGTCCCAGCGCCACTGCGTCCCAGCCCGGCAGGGCTCGGAGTTGATGCCGTCCGGCGTGTTGAGCGCTGAGGGCTCACCGCTCAGCAACCGAGTCACAGGCAGGTCCGCCAGGAGCCCGGAGAGCCCGCCCGCATGGTCCTGGTCCGCATGACTCACAATCAGTGTGTCCACGGCATCTACCCCCTGGTGTCGCAGATACGGCGCCACCACCACCGCCCCGGTGTTGAACCCGCTCGGCCAGCCAACGCCCAGGTCATACACCAAGGTGTGCTGGGCTGTGCGCACCACCGCCGCCAGCCCCTGGCCCACGTCCAGCATCGTGAGCTCGGCCTCCCCGACCGCCGGCGCGGGCGGCCGTGCCGCCGCCAGCGGCAGACACAGCACCAGCCCGAGCGAGCGCGCCGGCACGCCGCGCGGTGCCAGCAACAGCAGCACACCCACACCGGCGGCAAGCCACACCCAAGCAGCGCGCCCGCCCAGCGCCATGCCGGCGAGATCCCAGCCGGCAATCCAATCCAGCAGGGCATAGCCCGCGTTCAGCAGTGCTGCGACCCGTCACAGCGCCCAGTCCCAGCCCCCCACCAGCGCCACCGTCGCCGCGACCACCCCCGCCCGCCGCCACAGCCCGCACACGGGCCCCAGCACCAGCGTCCCCGCGGCGCACACCAGCGACAGCCGGGCGACAAAGCCCCAGACACACCACCGCGACACCCCACCCCCCCCACCAGAGGGCCGCCTTCC
>NZ_JAIFKJ010000441.1:0-1409 GCF_019695415.1 Thiohalocapsa sp. | reverse complement strand
GGTCGCCCGGCCAGCGCGCCCAGTCCCGGCCTCCCACCAACGCCACCGTCGCCGAGAGCAGCACAGCCGGCAGCACCAGCCCGAACAGGGGCACCAGCACAAGGTTCACCGCGGGCGCCACCAGCGACGCACGGCCAAAGAAGAGCAGGAGCAGCGGCAGGAGCCCCACGGCCACCGCCCACTGCGCGCGGCCCCAGCGCAGCACCGCGAAGGTCGGTGCCAAGCGCTGCCCCAGGGCATAGAGCAGCGCCGCGACCGCGCCGAAGGACAGCCAAAAGCCATAGGCAAGGACGCTCGTGGGATCGAGCAGCAGCACCGCCAGCAGCGCCAGCGCGAGACCCGAGAGCGGGCGCAGAGTGCGGCCCAGTATGGTCGCCACGAGCACCACCGCGAGCATCGCCAGCGCCCGCTGAGTGGAAACGGAAAAGCCCGCCAGCGCCGCATAGCCCGCAGCGGCCAGCAGTGCCACGCCCGCCGCCGCCCGCGGCGCCGCGAGACGACGGGCCAGTCCAGGCGTCCATGCCCAGAGCCAGCGCGTGCCGACGAAGACGACACCCGCCACCAGCCCCACATGCAATCCCGAGATGGCAATGAGGTGGCTGGTGCCGGTGCGCGAGAAGACCTCCCACTGCGACGGCGTCAGGCCGCCCCGGTCGCCCAGTACCAGGGCCGGCACCAGGGCGGCCGCCGGTCCGGCCGGGAGCAGCGCCGCCAGCTGGTCGCGCAGCCACTGGCGCCCACGCGCAAGCCAATGCCTGCCGGGTCCGGCGTCGAGCCGAACGGCGGCCTCTGCATCGCGCACGTGGCCCGTGGCCTTGATACCACGCTGGAAGAGCCAGCCCTCGTAGTCGAACCCGCCCGGGTTCACGAAGCCGTGCGGCGGCTTCAGGCGCAGCGCCAGGCGCCAACGCTCGCCAGCCCGAAGCGGTGGGCGCTCGTCGTACCAAGACAGGCGCACCAGTCCACGAAACGCAAGCGCCTGACCCTCGCGCTGCAGGCGGTCGATGCGAAACAGGAAGCGCTCGGCGTAGCCCCGGTCCTCCGGTAGGGCCGCAATGCGCCCCTCCGCGACCAGGGTGGTATTGATCAGCCGCTCTGGGAACGGCGTGCAGAGGACGCGGCAGGCGTCGAGGTAGGCCCAGAGCGCACCCGACGCGGCGATGCCGCCTGCGACCAGAACGGCCCTCAGCCGCGGGCCGCAGCATCGCGTCGCCAACAGCGCCGGAGCCGCGGCGGCCGCCAATAACGACCATAACAACCATGAATCGGGCAAGCCCGGGAGCCGGAGAAAACAGACGCAACCCAACGCAAAGCCGGCCGTGATAAACATACGACGACGCCCACGAAAAGAGAGGGAGAGAGACCGGAGGTGGAGAGAAAGAACACAGAAAAAACAAAGACAAGAACAA
>NZ_JAIFKJ010000159.1:1029-14054 GCF_019695415.1 Thiohalocapsa sp. | reverse complement strand
CGCACCCAGTACGGGCAAAGGTGCAAGCCAAAGCAAGAGCAGGAATGGAACAAAACGCGTCGGCATTCAGGGCAGCACGCGCGGCTTGGTTCTTCGCCACTGTCGGCGGGGGTGGGTGCCCGTCGAAGGCACTAAGCGGGTATTGTGCCCGCTTTCGCAGGGGCATGGTGCCGGTAGCGCCTGGGCATTACCGTCACCATTCTCGGCCCGACACCACGCTCCACTCGCCACCCGTTGATCCCGCCTTGATTCACCAATGACCGCTGAGACAGAAACCACATCCACAACCGCCCCACCGCCCGCCACTGCGGACAGACCAAACAGGCAGGTGCTCGCGGGCTATGCCGCCACTGTATTCATCAGCTCCGCGCTGCTGCTGGTGCTGGAGATCGTCGCCGGACGGCTGGTGGCGCCCTACGTCGGTGTCTCGCTGTACACCTGGACGTCCATTATCGGCGTGATCCTGGCGGGCCTGTCACTCGGCAACTGGCTCGGTGGCATCTGGGCCGATAACGGCGCCACCAGCCGGAGCGTCGGCTGGGTGCTCGCCGCCGGCGGCCTTTACTGCCTGCTGAGCATTGCCATCCTGAGCCCGCTGGGCGCAGCGGTACAGCAACAGGGCCTGACGCTTTTGAGCGCGAGCTTCGCCTTTGCGGCCGTGCTCTTTTTCATGCCGGCGGCGCTTATCGGCGTCGTTACCCCGCTGCTTACGACCCTGGCGCTGCGCCTGGACCCGCGTGCGGGTCACGTGGTGGGGCGCATGCACGCGCTGGCTGCCATCGGCAGTATCGCCGGCACCTTCGCCGCCGGTTATTGGCTGGTACAGAGCTTCGGCACGCGCGCCGTGGTGCTCGCGACTGGAGTCGCGCTGCTCGCCCTCGGCGCGCCGTTCCTGCGCCGCAGCGCCCGCCCGGCGCAGGCGCTGCTGCTCGTGGGCGTGCTGGCGGCAGTGCTGCTGGCCGTCCTGCGTGGCGGCCTCGTGTCGTCCTGCGACCGCGAGAGCGCCTACTTCTGCATCCGTGTCGTGGAGCGCCCCGACCTGGCGCCGCCCGACATGGCGCGCGGGCTGGTGCTGGACCACCTGCTCCACGGCATCAACCACATGACGGAGCCGGACCTGCTCATCGCCCCCTATGTGCATGGCTTGGACGAGCTTGCCTATGCGCACTTCCAAGGCGCCTATGACGACGGGCTAGCCTGGTTCTTCGCCGGCGGCGGCGCCTACAGCCAACCGCGGGCGGTGCAGGCGCTGAGCCCCGCCTCCAGCATTACCGTCGCCGAGCTGGACCCCATGGTGACCCTGACCGCCGCAGAATCCCTGGGGCTCGAGCCCGCAAGCATGACCATCGAGCACCGCGATGCCCGCCTCGCGCTTGCGGACACCGACCAAGCCTTCGATGTGGTTGTCGGCGACGTCTTCCACGACGTCGCTATCCCGTACCACCTGGTGACCCGTGAGTTCGCGACCCTGGTACGTGAGCGCCTCGCCCCCGACGGGCTCTACCTGATGAATGTCGTCGACGCCTTCCCGGACCCGCGGCTCATCAAGGCCATTGCCAAGACGCTGCGGACCGAGTTCCGGCACGTGGACATTTGGATGGATCAGGTGCCGAAGGATCCGCGCGTGACCTTCATCCTGAGCGCCAGCAATGGTCCGCGGCTGGCCAAGACCGTCCCCGCCCGCCGCGGCTTCCAGCGCGCCTGGAGCCGCATGACCGAGGACATCACGGCCTACGGGACGCCGCCCGAAGAGATTCCGCTGCTCACCGATGACTACGCCCCGGTGGAACGGCTCATTGCCGGGCTGCTGCTCGGCGAGGATGGCTGAGGCGTCACGAGCCGCAGGCGGCGTCTCCGTGTGCAACGGCCAGGCAAGCATTCAATATACCGTCCACGAATCTAGATCTAGTAGTTGCCGGTGAGGGCGGGGGCGAGCCACATGAGGACGGCGTTGGCGTCGGTCTCGGGCGCTGTTGCCGGGACGACGATGGTGCCGCCCTCGGCCTGCCAGCGCAGCGTGCTGCCGCCGGCCTCTTCGCTGGGCTCCCCCAGGCCGTTGCGCAGGGATTCGGTGAGCAGCCCGTGGTAATGCGGGCGATAATCCAGCCGCAGCGCCGTCAGGCGGCCGGCGCCGTAGTGCAGCAGGGTGCGACGCGCTGGCAGGCCGTTGAAGGAGGCGATCTCGGCGCCGCATACCTCGTCGCCCAGTGAGCTCTGGCGCTCCGCGCACTGAAAGTCCACCTTCGGAAACTGCTCTTCGATGTCCGCGTGGGTGACAGCGCCGCTCAGGCGGTCGTAGGCGATATTGAAGCTGGGCTTGCCCAGGATGTGCAGAATGAAGAGATCGCTGCGCCGTCGGCCGTCCTCCGTGAACATGAGCCAATAGAACGGCCCGACCACCACGGCCAACGCCAGCAGGAGCTTGTAGGTGCGGGGGAGCTTGAAGCGCATAGCCGCGCCATTCTAGCCCGGATAGCGCGACGCGCCAGCACCACTGCTCCTCGCGACTCGACCCTCAACCCTCGGCCCTCGCAACTCATACACACAGATGCCCAAAGCCGCCGACCCGACGAAAGCCCCGCCAACGCCGCAGAAGCAGTCGAGCCAGCACACCCCGATGATGCAGCAGTACCTGCGCATCAAGGCGGAGTACCCGGACATGCTGCTCTTCTATCGCATGGGGGACTTCTACGAGCTGTTCTTCGACGACGCGGAGCGGGCGGCAGGCCTACTGGACATCACGCTCACCAAGCGCGGCCAGTCCGCCGGCCAGCCCATCCCGATGGCCGGGGTGCCCTACCACGCCGCTGAGAGCTACCTGGCCAAGCTGGTGCGCGCAGGCGTCTCCGTGGCCATCTGTGAGCAGCTGGGGGACCCGGCGAAGAGCAAAGGGCCGGTGGAGCGAAAGGTGGTGCGGGTGGTCACACCAGGCACGCTCACCGACGAGGCCCTGCTGGACGACCGCCGGGAGAATCTCCTCTGCGCGGTGGCAGAGGCTGCCTCGGCGGATGACGATGAGCCACGCTTTGGGCTGGCGGTGCTGGAGCTCGCCGCCGGGCGCTTCACGGTACTGGAGCTCGCAGGGCTTTCCGCACTGGCGGCGGAGCTTGAACGCCTGAAGCCCGCGGAGCTGCTGCTCGCCGAGGCCAGCGACCTCCCCGAGCGGCTGCGCTTCGACGGCGGCATCGCGCGCCGCCAGCCGTGGCTGTTCGATGCCGACAGCGCCGAACATTTACTCTGCCGGCAGTTCGGCACCCGGGACCTTGCGGGCTTCGGCTGCGCGGATCTTCCGCTCGCCGTGGGCGCCGCCGGCTGTCTGCTGCAGTATGTGCAGGACACGCAGCAGAGCGAGCTGCCGCACCTGCGCGGGCTCGCCACCGAGCGGCGGGACGACGCGCTGATCCTGGACGCCGCCACCCGCCGCAACCTGGAGCTGCTGACGCCGCTGCGAACGGATGGTGAGCGTGCGGAGCAGCAGACCCTGGCCGCGGTCATGGACGCCACCTGCACCGCCATGGGCGCACGCCAGCTCCGGCGTTGGCTCGGCCGGCCGCTGCGCGACGCCGACGCCGTATGCGCCCGCCATGATGCCCTGGAGGCGCTGCTGACAGACGAGCTGCGCACGCCGTTGCGGGAGGAGCTTGCCGCCATCGCCGATATCGAGCGCATCGTCGCCCGCATCGCCATCGGCTCCGCCCGCCCGCGCGACCTGGCAGCACTGCGCGATGCGCTGGACCGACTCCCTGCGCTCCACTCGGGCTTGGCTCAAGCGCACCTCGCCGGCACCCAGCCTGCACTGCTGGCCGCGCTGGACGCCGATCTGGGCGAGCATCCGGCCACTGCAGACCTGCTCCGCTGCGCCCTCATCGAGTCGCCGCCGGCGCTGCTCCGCGACGGCGGCGTGCTGGCGCGAGGCTATTCCACGGAGCTGGACGAGCTTCGCGACCTCGCCGAGCACGGCGACCAATTCCTGCTGGAGCTGGAACGCCGCGAGCGCGAGCGCACCGGCATCGCCGCACTCAAGGTGAGCTACAACCGCGTGCACGGTTACTACATCGAGATCGGCCGCAGCCACGCCGACAAGGTGCCGGCAGACTACCAGCGCCGGCAGACCCTCAAGGGCGCAGAGCGCTACATCACCCCGGAGCTGAAGCGGTTCGAAGACCAGGTGCTCTCCGCCCGTGAGCGGGCGCTGGCGTTAGAGAAATCCCTGTATGAGGGGCTACTGGACGAGCTGCGGGAGTCCATCGAGGCACTCCAACGCCTGGCGCAGGCACTGGCGACCCTGGACGTGCTGACGGGCCTCGCCGAGCGGGCGGCGGCCCTGGACTGGCGCCGGCCCGAGCTTGTGGGCGCGACCGTCATCGACATCGCCGACGGGCGCCACCCGGTGGTGGAGCGGGTCCTCGCCGCCGGCGGCGGTGAGCCCTTCATTCCGAACCCGGTACACCTTGACGACACACAGCGCATGCTGGTGATCACAGGGCCCAACATGGGCGGCAAGTCCACCTTCATGCGCCAGACGGCGCTCATCGTGGTCATGGCCTACGCCGGGAGCTTCGTTCCGGCGGCGTCGGCGCACATCGGGCCGGTGGACCGGATCTTCTCGCGCATCGGTGCCGCAGACGACCTTGCCGGCGGGCGCTCAACCTTTATGGTCGAGATGGAAGAGACCGCCAATATTCTCAACAATGCCACGGAGCAGAGCCTGGTGCTCATGGACGAGATCGGCCGCGGCACCAGCACCTTCGACGGTCTTTCCCTGGCCTGGGCCTGCGCGGTGGAGCTGGCCACACGGGTGCGAGCGCTGACGCTGTTCGCCACCCATTACTTCGAGCTGACGGCCCTGCCGCAAGAGCACACTGGTATTGCTAACCTGCACCTGGACGCCGTCGAGCACGGTGAGCGCATCATCTTCCTTCACAGCGTGCGAGAAGGACCGGCGAACCAGAGCTACGGCCTGCAGGTCGCCGCCTTGGCGGGGGTGCCGCGGGCGGTCATCGAGCACGCCCGGGAGCGCCTGCGCATGCTGGAAGAAGACACCGCCGACCGCGCTGCAACGGACGGCGAGTCTGGCCCGACGCAGCTCAGCCTGTTCGCTCCGCCGGCACCCCACCCCGCGCTGACGGCACTGGAGACGCTGGACCCGGACGAGCTGACGCCGCGCTCGGCGCTGGAAGCGCTCTATCGATTGAAGGGGATGCTGTGACCCGGACCGCAGGGAGCGGCGCCAGGTGGCGGGCCTGCGCCGGACAACTGACGCACGGCCGCGCCCTCACAGCGTCGGCCGTCAGTGATGGGGTCAACGGGCGCTCGCACGCGCATGCGGCGCGTGCGAGCGTGCGCAGCGCCTCACTCAGTTCGCAGCGGTGCTTTGCTCCAGCAAGCCCGCAAGACGCTTCGGCTCCACATAGCCCGGCACCATCTCGCCCGAGTCCAGCACAATGGCCGGCGTACCGCGGATGCCCATCAGCTGGCCGAGCTCCATGTGCTGCGCAACCGGGTTGGTGCAGTCGCGCTTCGGCATCTTCTCACCCGCCTTGGCGCGGGTCATGGCGTCCTGGCGATCGTCCGCACACCACACCGAGACGGCCTTCTCGAAGGATTCCGACTTCTCACCGGCCCGGGGATAGAACAGGTAGTGCACGCTGATGCCGGCATCGTTGTAGGCCTGGATCTGCCCGTGCAGTTTGCGGCAGTAGCCGCAATCGATATCGGTAAACACGGTAATGGTGTGCTCGGGCGACGCGGCCTCGAAGGTCACCATGTTGTCTTCGCCGATCTGGTCGATGGCCCGCAGCCGCGCCCGAGATTGAGCACTCTCGGCGATGTTCTCACGAGTCTCGAGGTCGACAATGGCGCCGTCGATGAGGTAGCGCCCATCACCGGTCACGAACATCACCTGCGGGCCGATCTCTACCTCATAGAGCCCCTCCATCGGGGTCGCCTTGACGCTGGTGGGCTTGAAGTCCGGCAGCACCTTTGCGAGTGCGGCGCGGATGGTGGCGGCCTCGTCGGCCAAAACGACCGCGGACGCGGCGAGCGCGAGGGCGGTCAGGCTGGTCAGTACAACGCGTTTGATCATGCGGGTTGCCTCAGTGTTAATCGTATCTCGATGTGGTGGCCCGGTGCCGACAACGGCCGACCGCTACCGGTGGGTCAGTCCCGGAAATTGGTGAAATTGAGCGGGAGTTGCCAGTCCTCGCCCCTGAGCAGGGCGATGGTCTGTTGCAGGTCGTCACGCTTCTTGCCCGTGACGCGCAGCTGCTCGCCCTGGACCTGCGCCTGCACCTTGAGCTTCGCGGCCTTGACGGCCTTGACCATGCGCTTGGCGGTGTCGGCGTCGATCCCCTGCTTGAGACCGACTTCCTGCCGCGCGGCATTCAACGTGGTCACCGGCTCGCCCACGTCGAGCGCGGCCAGGTCGACTTTGCGCTTGACCAGCTTCTGCCGCAGGATGTCCATCATCTGCTGGAGTTGAAACTCCTGCTGCGCGTGGAGTTTCACGCTCCCGTCGCTGAGCTCGAAGCCTGCGTCAACGCCTTTGAAATCGAAGCGGGTTTCGATCTCCCGGTTGGCCTGGTCAACGGCGTTGCGCACCTCTTGCAGGTCGCATTCGGCAGTAACGTCGAAAGACGGCATAGGTCGTTCGGGTATTGTCGGGTTGGGTGTGGTGTGGGTCGGCGAAGGGGCGCGTATCACTCGCACCACGGGTCGACCCGGCCAAATCGCCCACGATAGTGTAAAGGCCGCCAAAGGTCCACCTGCGTTGCCCGCGGCGCCGGGCGCGTGGCCCGCTGAAGTCATTCCCGGCGCCTCACCCGCGCGGGTGATGCCGCTCATGCAGCTGTTTGAGCCGCTCGCGCGCCACATGGGTGTAGATCTGCGTGGTGGAGAGATCGCTGTGACCGAGCAGCATCTGCACCACGCGCAGGTCCGCGCCATGGTTCAACAGATGGGTCGCGAAGGCGTGCCGGAGCGTGTGCGGCGACAAGGGCTTGACGATGCCTGCCGCCACCGCATAGCGCTTGACGAGCTGCCAGAAGGCCTGGCGCGTCATGCAGGCACTGCGGGCCGTGGGGAACAGGTACTCGCTGCGCCGCCCGCCCAGGATGGCGCTTCGACTGCCACGCGCGAACTCCGCAAGCCAGCGGCTCGCCTCCTCCCCCAACGGCACGAGCCGCTCCTTATCGCCCTTGCCACTGATGCGCACCACACCCTGGTTCAGATTCACCGCCTGCGGGCGCAGGGTGACCAGCTCGCTCACCCGCAGCCCGCTGGCATACAGCACCTCCAGCATGGTGCGATCGCGATGACCGCGGGGATCTTGGGTGTCCGGCGCCGTCAGCAGCCGCTCCACCTCGGCCTCGGTCAGCGTCTTGGGCAGGGGCCGGCCAAGCCGCGGCGCCTCCACCCGGGCGGACGGGTCCTCACCGATGCGTCCCACCCGCAGAAGATGGCCGTAGAACTGCCGCAGGCACGACAGCAGCCGGGCGGTCGACCTGGGCTTACGGCCCTGCTGCGAAAGGAGTGCGAGATAATCCAGCACGTCCAGGCGCTCGGCCTCGCAGGCACCGCGCCCGCGCTCGGCAGCGAGCCAGCGCAAAAAGGCGGAGAGGTCCGAGCGATAGGCGGCCAAGGTGTTGTCGCTCAAGCCCCGCTCCAGCCACAACGCATCGGTGAAGGACTCCACCAGCTCCACCTCGAAGCCCCTGTCGTCCGTGGCCTTCATGGGGCGCGGCGGGCGGGATGCCCCTCATGCGCTAACAGCCGGCGCTTGATCTCCAACAGTCGGCCGTCGCGGTCACCGGCGAAGCCGCCGAGTCCGGTGCGGGCGACCACCCGATGACAGGGCACCACCAATGGGCAGGGATTGGCGCGGCAGGCGCCACCGACGGCCCGGGCGGCGGAGCCGAGCGCCTGCGCCAGCTCACCATAGGTGCGCGTTGCGCCAGGCGGTATGGCGGCGATGGCCTGCCAGACCCGGCGCTGGAAGTCCGTGCCGCGGCAACGGGTCGGCAGGGCGATGTGCCGGGACGGATCATCGAAGTAGGCCGCAACGGGCGCTGCGAGCCAATCCGGCGCCGCCGGCGCATCCACCTGCTCGGCTGCGAGCACCACGCGCTCCAGCGCACCCACCTGCGGCGACCCGCGCCAATGCAGCGCGATACGCCCCACGGGCGTATCGAGCACCGTGACTGCCGGCGCGTCCGAGTCGCCGTGCACCGGCCGTACCCGGCTGCGATCGAGCGGCATTGTGACCTCCAGCGACGCCAACGACAGCCCCCGTTATACTGCGCGTGATACCGATCCGCCAGCCACCACCTCACGGCGCGCCCGAAGCCCCAGCCATGCCCGATGCGACGCAAGATTGCCCAACCCCCTTTTGGGAGGCCAAGCGGCTCGCGGAGATGTCCGCGGCCCAGTGGGAATCCCTCTGCGACGGCTGCGGCAAGTGCTGTCTCGAGAAGTACGAGGACGAGGACACCGGCGCCATTCACTACACCAATGTCGCCTGCCGACTCCTCGACTGCCACGCCTGCCGCTGCACGGACTACGCCCATCGCGCAGCGCGGGTGGCGGACTGCATCACCCTGACCCCGGCACACCTGGCCGACTCGAGCTGGCTGCCGGAGACCTGCGCATACCGCCGGCTGGCCGAGGGGCGAGGCCTGCCGGATTGGCACCATCTGATCTGCGGCGACCCGGAGGCCGTGCACCGCGCCGGCGCCAGCGCCCGCGGCCGTGTCGTGCCGGAGCAGACCGTGGACGATCCCCTGATGCACCTCGTGGACTGGGTGCGCTGACGGCCGCCCCATTGCTGCACCACTGAGCTCGTCCATGTCTATCCCCAAGCTCGTTCTCGCCTCCACGTCACCCTTCCGGCGCGCGCTGCTCGAGCGCCTGGGGCTCCCATTCGAGACGGCGTCACCGAGCGTGAACGAGGCACCCGCACCCGGAGAGCGAGCCGAGCGGCTGGTGGTGCGCCTCGCCGAGGCCAAGGCACGCGCCGTCGCGGCAGCCTACCCCGAAGCGCTCATTATCGGCTCGGACCAAGTCGCCGCGCTCGACGGGGCGGGATCAGAGCAGATACTGGGCAAGCCCGGCACGCGCGAGCGGGCTGTCGAGCAGCTCACACGGGTGAGCGGACGCACCGTGGTCTTCCACACAGGTCTTTCCCTGCTGCGGGCCGGCACTGGCCATGCCGAGACCATCTGCGAGCCCTTCAAGGTGCATTTCCGCACCCTCACACCGGCCCAGATCGCCGACTATGTGGACCGGGAGCAGCCCTTCGCCTGCGCCGGCAGCTTCAAATCGGAGGGGCTCGGCATCGCGTTGTTCCGCCGTCTGGAGGGCGAGGACCCCAACGCGCTCATTGGGCTGCCGCTGATCCGCCTCGTGGACATGCTGGCCGCGGCGGGTGTCGAGGTGCTGGGGACGAGAGACTAGCCCACTCTGCGGCCCAAGGCGTTTGCAGATGCGGCTACCTGTTCGAGGCCACCTCATATCCCAGCGGCCGGCAGGACCAAGGGCAGAGGCGCAGTTGCTGCCGGCGGTGTGGGCATCCGGTACTCCGCCCTCCGCCCTGACCAATAGTAAACAAATCTCGCACCCACGACCCCGCTCACTCATCGGCCTGCGGCATCGGCTCGCGAGAGGCTGCCCGCCCTCAGCGCAGCGCCGGCAGCCCCTGCCCGGTACCGATCTCCAACCCGCTCGCGACCAGGCCGCGGGCCAGTCCGGCGCCGAAGCGCTCTGTCAGCCGCTCGAGCAGCGTACGCTCGGTGCTGTATTTGACGATCTCCTCGGCGCCGACCAGCTCGCGCGCGACGTAGCTGCTGGAGCCGATGCCGTCGCTGAGGCCCAGGTCGACGCTCTCCTGCCCGGTCCAGAATAGGCCGCTGAAGAGCTCGTCACCGCCCGTCAGCTTGTCGCCGCGGCCGGTCTTCACGGCCTCGATGAACTGGCCGTGGATATTGTCCAGCAGGCTTTGCAGGAAGGCCCGGTCCTGCTCGGGCAGGGGCGAGAAGGGGTCGAGGATGGCCTTGTGCTCGCCGGCGGTGAGCAGCCGGCGCTGAATGCCGAGCTCTTCCATTGCCTGCTGGAAGCCGAAGCTGTCCAGGCGTACCCCGATGGAGCCGATGAGCGTGGCCTTGTCCACGTAGATCTCATCCGCGGCGGCTGCGATGTAGTAGGCACCGGAGGCGCAGGCGTCCACGCCGACAGCATAGACCTTTTTGTCCGGATGCTCTTCGCGCAGACGCCGGATCTCGTCAAAGACGTACCCTGCCTGCACCGGGCTGCCCCCGGGGCTGTTGATGCGCAGAATGACGGCCTTCGCGTGATCCGCCTCGAAGGCCTTGCGCAGGGCGGTGATGATGCGGTCCGCACTCGCGTCGGTCTCCGGGGCGATGAGCCCGTTCACCTCGATCAGCGCCGTGTGCTCCATGCCGGCAGTCAGCGACTCGCCGAAGCCGTCGGCATAGTAGGTGGCCACCAGCAGCAGCAAATAGGCCAGGATGCCCATGCGGAAAATGACGCCCCAGCGCCGCGAGCGGCGCTGCTCGCGCAGGAACTCCGCGGCCATGCGGTTGATGAGCGCCCGTTCCCACTCCGGGTCGTCGGGCGCCGGCATGGACTCGTCGCGGCTCGGGTCGCGGTGTTTCCAGAACTTGAGAAAGTCGAGCTTCATGGCGTCTCGTCGTGGATTGTGTGAGCGCCGGCGGCAGCGGCAAGCCAGCCCGGCAGCGCGTCGATAGCCGACAGACAGGCGAGCGGCTCCAGTGCGAGGAGCCGCTCTGGTGCATGCGCGCCGTAGCAGACGGCGAGCGCGTCCACGCCGGCGTTCCTGGCCGTCAGCAGATCGTATTCCGTGTCGCCGATCATCAGCGCACGCGAGGCATGGACGCCCAGCTCGTCCAGCAGTTCCAAGAGCATCTGCGGATGCGGCTTGGAGAAGGTCTCGTCCGCTGAGCGCGTGGCGTGGAAGTGTGCGACGAGGCCGCTCTCGCCGAGCGCCCGGTCCAAGCCGATGCGGCTCTTGCCGGTGGCCACTGCCAGCAGGTAGCCCTGCGCCCGCAGCCCAGCCACCACGTCTGCGGCGCCCGCAAAGAGCGGCGTCGGCGTGTCGTCCAGCTCCAGGTAATGGGCGCGGTAACGCGCGATAAGCCGGGCCAGCATGGCCTCATCGGCATCCGGTGCCAGCTGCGCCACGGCATGGGAGAGACCGAGACCAATGACGTTGCGGGCGGCGGCCGGCGCGGGCGGGGCCAGGCCCAGCTCCTGAAACGCGGCCCGCATGCTCGCGACAATGCGCGCCGCCGAGTCCATCAAGGTACCGTCCCAGTCGAAGACCAAGAGCTCATAACGCATGGGCGCGCTCCTCTGCGCGTTGAATGACCGCCGCCAGCTCCGCAGGCAGCGGTGCGGTGACTGTGATGGGCGCCGCGTCCTCCTGCGGGCGAAAGCGCAACGCCGCCGCGTGCAGGAAGAGTCGCGTAAGACCCAGCTCTCGGGCCGTTGCCCGATGCTCGGAGCGGCCGTATTTGTCGTCTCCCGCCACCGGCGCGCCGATGGCCGCCGCATGCACGCGGATCTGATGCGTACGGCCTGTGTGTAGCTCCACGTCCACGAGCGTTAAACCGCCGTAGGCCGCAACCCGCCGGAAGACGGTAAGCGCCGGCTTGCCCGCGTGCACGTCCACCTGCACCATGCGCTCGCCGCCCTGGAGCTGGTTCTTAGCAAGCGGCAGATCCACCCGCTGCTCGCGCCGGGCGAGGGTACCGAGCAGCAATGCCTGGTAGCGTTTGTCCACGGCGCCGTCACGCAGCTGCGCATGCAGGAACCTGAGCGCGCTGCGCCGCTTGGCGATGAGCAGACAGCCGGATGTCTCGCGGTCCAACCGGTGCACAAGCTCCAGATCCTGCCTCGGCCGCGCGGCGCGCATGGCCTCGATGACACCGTGGCCTATGCCGCTGCCGCCATGCACCGCCACGCCGGCGGGTTTGTCGAGTACCAGCAGCCGGTCGTCTTCGAAGAGAATGCGCGCGGTGAGCGAAGCGGTCAGCCCTGCGGGCGGCCTGGCCTCGGGTGACCTCGGCGCCGTGCGCACCGGCGGAATGCGCACGTCGTCGCCAGCCCGAAGGCGCTGGTGCGGCTTTGCCCGCCCTTTGTTTACGCGGACTTCGCCGCGGCGCAGGAGCCGATAGACGAGCGAGCGCGGCACACCCTTGAGCTGCGTGAGCAGAAAGTTGTCCACGCGCTGGCCTGCGGCCCCCGCAGCCACGCGCACATGGCGAACGCTGGGCGGGCTGTCCGGCAACCGCGCCTGCGCTCGCCCGGGACTGGGATCGGTCAATTGCTGACCCTCGGAAACCTTGCTAACCTTAGGAACTTATGCCAGCCCGCCGGTCAAGGGCGGCTGCGACTTCGCCTGGGTAAGGTCCCGGCGGCGCCGTGTCGGCGGCGGCCAACCGTTGCCGGCATGAACCCATGGCCCGTACATGACTTCAGGGCCTCGGGGCGGCGCGAAAGCCACGGCCACCGCGGCTTGGGCGGCAGATCCGGCTTGGTACCCCATGGTACACCGACCCAGAGCTGAGACCTAAGCGCTGAGACCTAAGCGCTGAGACGCTGTGACCGATGCGCTGGGAGCAAGCCCTGGCACGCAGCCGTCCGGCGCAGCGCCGGTGCTCGAAGCCTGGGGCTCGGCCCAGCGGCCCGCTATCGACGCCTTGCAGCGCGCAGACGTCGCCGCGAACGGGACCGGTCGATCCGGGCAGCCATCCGCCGGCAAAAGAGATTTCGCGGACGCCGTCAGCCTCGGCGTCCGAACCGGCGCCCGGCCCCTCCAGCCGGGCGCACGAATTGAACATAGGCGCGTGCCCGCCGCTCGCCTGGCCGCCAACCACCGACGCAGCATGCGTTGCGGCGGCCGCGATCCGCGGGCCCGTCGGGATGGGGAGCCGACTGCGGGCGGGACCACAGGCGCCGGCCCGGGGGGCGGGCCCAAAACCGTTCACCGA
>NZ_JAIFKJ010000159.1:0-1019 GCF_019695415.1 Thiohalocapsa sp. | reverse complement strand
CGCGCTCCGGGCGGCGATCCACCGAGCCAGGTATGCGGTGGGCTGCCGAGATGCGCGGGCCCGCGGGCATGGGGGACCGACTGCGGGAGGGACACCCGGCGCCGGCCCGGGAGGTCGGCTCAAAAAAAATGGGTCACCGCGCCGCGCGCCACGGCCAGAGTGCGCAGACAACATGAAGAGAATGCTGATCAACGCAACGCAGCCGGAAGAGCTGCGCGTTGCGATCGTGGACGGGCAAAAGCTATTCAACCTCGACATCGAAAGCCCCGGACGGGAGCAGAAGAAAGCCAATATCTACAAAGGCACCATCACCCGCGTCGAGCCGAGCCTGGAAGCGGCCTTCGTCGACTACGGCTCGGAGCGTCACGGCTTCCTGCCACTGAAGGAGATCTCCCGCGCTTACTTCAACCAGGAGCTCAAGCCAGGCACCAAGGCCAGCATTAAGGAGCTGGTCAAAGAAGGCCGGGAAGTCGTCGTCCAGATCGACAAGGAGGAGCGCGGCAACAAGGGGGCGGCCCTCACGACGTTCATCTCGCTGGCCGGCCGCTACCTCGTGCTGATGCCGAACAACCCGCGCGCCGGTGGGGTGTCGCGGCGCATCGACGGCGCCGACCGCTCCGAGCTGCGCGAGGCCCTGAGCCAGCTCGAGATCCCCGAGGACATGGGGCTCATCGTGCGCACGGCGGGCGTCGGCAAAAGCGCCGACGAGCTGCAATGGGATCTCGACTACCTGCTGCAGCTCTGGGACGCCATCAAGACCTCCAGCGAGAGCCGGAAAGCACCCTTCCTGATCTACCAGGAAAGCGACATTATCATCCGCAGCATCCGCGACCACCTGCGCGCGGACATCGGCGAAATCGTCATCGACAGCCAGGCGATGTACCGCCGTGCGGAGGAATTCATCCAGCAGGTGATGCCGCACAATGAGAAGAAGCTGCGCCTGTATCAGGACGAGGTGCCGCTCTTCACCCGCTACCAGATCGAGAGCCAGATCGAGTCCGCCTTCCAGCGCGAGGTGC
>NZ_JAIFKJ010000048.1 GCF_019695415.1 Thiohalocapsa sp. | reverse complement strand
AAGGGGCGCGGGGAAACCTGGGGGAGGTGGGCGCGGCGGGCAGGCCGCCGACGGCGGAATCGGGGACAAAAAGGGAAAGGGGGGGGAATAGGGAAAAGAGGGGGGGAAGGGGGGGAAAAGGATTGGAGGGAAGCAGCAGCCGCGAGTGGTCGTAGCTTGCGACCGTTATGCCGGCGGGGGATCGCGAGCGATGGTCGGCGAGCCTTGAGCGCCCGCACACTAGCATCACGTCGTGCCCGCGTGCGGACAGCGCCTGTCCGAGCTCGCGCAGGGTGAGGCCGGGCTCGGAGACGTGCTCCGGGGGAAAGGGGTGGGTCGTGGCGAAGAGCAGCCGCATGGCGGTTCACAATCGAGCCGCTGCGACGTGACGCTCAAGGGCGCCGAGCAGCGCATCGACGATGGTCTTTGGGCGAAAGCACTGGTTCTCAGCATGTGCCCGCGCGCGAGATGCCAGCTCTGCCAGCGTCGCAGGCGCATCGAGCAGCCGCCTGACGGCCTCGATCCAGGTCTCGACCGGCGCGTCCGCCGGCAGCAGCTCACCACCGTCACCCACCGCCTCCGGCAGACCACCCCGCTGGCTCGCCAGCACCGGCACGCCGGCATGCTGAGCCTCCAGGGCGGAGCGCCCGAACGCCTCCTCCCAGATGCTAGGCATCAGCAGCAGTCGTGCGCTGCCGTAGAGCTCCTCCGGATATCTGGTCGGGGCAAGCCATTCGACGTTGCCGAGACGGCCGGCGCGGGCGCGGCAGTGGTCGCGCCAGGCGGTCGGAAGATGCCAGCTCTCGGCGATGCGAAAAGACACGTCCGGGAGCGCGCGGGCCACCTCCAGAACGATCTCGTGCCCCTTCAGTTGGGTCGGATTGATGAACAGCAGCTTCTCGCCCGTGCTCCGCAGACGATAGCGCTCGGGATCGACCAGCGGATAGATGACTGTCGTGTCGATGCCGAACAGTCCTTTCAGCCGTCGCGACGTGAACTGCGAGTTGGCCAGATACAGCACCGCTGGGTCCGGCAAGAGGACCCCGCCGAGCTCCCGGTATTCGACGTTGTGGAGATAGGCGGCGACCGGCAGGCCGCAGTCGAGACCAGCAAGCAGCAGATCGATGAGATGGGCCCCGGTCAGGACCACCAAGGCGTCGGGTCTTTCGACCGCTGCGAACGGCCCAAGTGCCCCCACCGGATCGGGGCTCCGGAGCACCGGGTAACCGAGCGCGCGATCGCAGCGCGTACCGGCGTCGCGGTCCAGGGTGCCGCACAGCACAGCTGTTTCGGTGCCGTGTCGCCCGAGCGCGAGACAGAGGTCATGCAGGGTCGTCTGCAGCCCGCCAACGACGGCGGGCAGATGCGCATGCCCTGTCGCGAACAGAATCTTCATCGATGCGCTGTCCGACGCGGTCAAGACTGAACCGAGTCTTGCTCCGCGGGAACGAGGAACGGGTATGGGCGTTCCTCGTCACGCTTGTCCTGAATGGTGTTCTGGGCCGCCAGATCGCGCAGCCAGCCGTCGAAGTCCGCGGGCAGCGGCAACGGCGGCAGGCTGGGGCCGGAGCCCGGGCTCGACAGTGCCGTGAGCAACGCCTCGGGCCGCTGGGGCGTGATGGGCCCGAAGGGCTCGATGTTGCCGTCCGGGGTGAGCCGAACGCCGTGACCCTGCGCGTTGATGCGCTGGGTCACGCCGGAGCTGCGGTGTCTGGCCATCAGTAGCTCTCCGTAGATGAGCACGGCGATGGTGTCACCGGAGGTGCCGTTGCTTTCGATCAGTGCGATGCCGCCGCGGATGCCTAGGTTGCCGAGCGGGGTCTCGATGCTTGCACGGCCATCCTTGCTGAGCTTGCCGCCGACGAAGCGCAGTACGCCGCGGGCCGCGGAGATGCCCAGCTCGCCGGGATCATCGGCCGGGTCGTCGACAAAACGGTCGATGACGACCTCGGAATTCGAGCACCACGTCAACACGGCACGATCGAAGAAAAACAAGTGGGCGATCCCGGAGGAGTCCGTGCGAAACACCGCACCGCGGAAGACGACACACC
>NZ_JAIFKJ010000200.1 GCF_019695415.1 Thiohalocapsa sp. | reverse complement strand
CCCCGCGCCAACCGGGTGCCGATCGATTGGCCCGCTTACACCCCACCGCGGCCTGCGATACTAGCGCCAGGGTTCGCCTTCCGAGGCGAACCCAAGGTCGACATCCAGCTCGAGCGCGTCGGCGACGGCGTCATCGCCACCATCGACGACTACCCGCTGGACGACCTGGTGAACTTTATCGACTGGTCACCGTTTTTTAACGCCTGGGAGCTGGCCGGCAAGTACCCGGCCATCCTGGATGACGAGATCGTCGGTGAAGAGGCGCGCAAGCTCTTCGACGACGCCGTGCCCTTCCTGGAGCGGATCGTCAAGGAGAAGTGGCTCAAGGCCGCCTGCGTCTGTGGCTTCTTCCCGGCCAACAGCGTCAACGACGACGACATCGCCATCTACACCGACGAGACCCGCAGCGAGAAGGCCTTCGAGCTGCACATGCTGCGCCAGCAGATGTTCCGGGCGGCGGGCAAGGGTCAGCCGAATATCTCCTTGGCGGACTACCTGGCGCCCGCCGACAGCGGCAAGCGAGACTGGATCGGCGCCTTCGCTGTCACCGCCGGCATCGGCATCGACGATCACGTGGAACGCTTCGAGGCGGACCACGACGACTACAGCTCCATCATGCTGAAGGCGCTGGCGGACCGCCTCGCCGAGGCCTTCGCCGAGCGCCTGCACCAGCTCGTGCGCACCAACCTCTGGCGCTATATGCCGGACGAGCAGCTGGACAACGACGCCCTCATCGCCGAGCAATACACCGGCATCCGCCCGGCGCCGGGCTACCCCGCCTGCCCGGACCACACCGAGAAGGGCACGCTCTGGGAGATCCTGAAGCCCGATGAGCGCATTGGGCTCACGCTGACGGAGTCCTTCGCCATGCTGCCGACGGCGGCGGTCTCCGGCTGGTACTTCTCGCACCCGAGCTCGCGCTACTTCGGTATCGGCCGCATCCAGAAGGACCAAGTGGAAGACTATGCCGCGCGCAAGGGCATGAGCCTGGAGCAGGCCGAGCGCTGGCTGTCGCCGGTGTTGGGCTATGATCCGTAAGGGCCGCCAAGTCGCGGGCTCCGAGCGCGGATAGGGGTTCGCGCAACGGCGCCAAGACGCAAAGATATGGGCCGCGCGCCTCCGGTGAGTCGGATGCCCGCAACGTCTTCCGACAGGGGTACGTCGGGTCATGGAAACGCCGATTGGCTGGCGTTTCCATAGCCGAGCTACAACGGCCGAGCCTCCGCCAGCGCCCGCAGCGCACCCGCGCAGTCTGCGCCGCACGCGCCGGCGCGGTGCTGCGACAGCATTTCGCGTGCGAGCTGCAGCCAATGCTCGCGCCCGGCCTCTGCGACAAGCCCCAACGGCTCGGTACTGCCATGCTCGCGCCATGCGTCGTAAGCATCGGCGAGCCCCGGAAACAGATGCTTGCGCATGTTGTTCAGGTTGCCAACGTAGAAGTGCAGCGCCGGCGGGTCGGCCTGCTCGACGAGCTTGGGCAGTGTCACGAGCGCGTCGGCGAGGTGATCGCGCACGGCGCGGGCGATCAACTCCGTCGGCGTGCCGACTAAATCCGCCAGCATCGTGTTCCAGGCGGCGTCGTCCAACAGCCGGCCCGCCTCGTATTCGCCCTGCTCGTGCAGTAGGGCGTTATCGATCTCGCGATCGGTCATGGCGTCCAGCGAGCCCTCCAGGTCCGCATCAAAGTCGTAGCACGCGAAGGCTCGACCGAGGGCATTGTCTGGTCGATTCCAGCGCCAACTCTCCAGCTTCTCCCAGAGCATGCGGCGCAGGGACTCCCGGCGTAGAAAGATCGTGTTGCCCAGCGTCATGGCCGGCGGTGCTGCAAGATCCCGGGCATACTCGCCTGCGGCCACATAAACGGTGTAGCCGCCGCGGCTTACGCGCTGCTCCAAACGGCCGAGGAAGAAATGCGGCTTCGCGCGATTACCAAGGCCGCTGCTGTAGACCAGCCCTTCGGCCGCGAGAGAGTCGTTGATGCCGTCCGCGTCGAACGGATCGAAATCCCGCCCCTGGATACTGATTGGCCGCAGGTCGGCATCCTCCAGACCCTCCCACAACTGCTCGCGCGCCTGCAGCCAGTCGCCGACTGCATCCTTACCGAGGGGGGCACCATAGGGCAGCTTCTGCTCCCACCGGTAGTACTCGCGCATTTTCATGAGGTAGACACAGAGCGAGTAATCGCCGCCATGCCGCGCATCGGAGACATGGCAGTTGTACTGCACTGCATCGGTCAGGGATTCGAGCTGGTTCGGGCTCATCAGGACAACCTCAACGACCTCCGACCTACGCCGTCCGCCGGGCAGCAGGCCCGTGGTGCGCACGCTCGGCAGGAAATTCCTGAGTAAAATAGTCTGGCAAAACGGTAGCAGTTCAAGACCGTCGCCGGCAACGGCCCGAAAGCATCGTCTCCGGCGAAGGCGCGCGCGCAGGCTGTCCGTCAGCTCGCTTTGCGGACCTACGCCTCGCCCCCACTTCCCCGGACTTGCAAAAGAGCCAAACCCGGGAGTCAGCATCATCATGGCCCTGCGCATCAAGAGCCACTGGCAGAACGAGGAGGTCGAGCGCTCGCTGGGCGAGGTAGGCGGCGCGCTGGCCTTCATCGCCTTCCGGATTGCCACCGACAAGGCCATCACGCTGCACTGCGAGCGCTTCGTCTACCGAGACGACGCCCAGCGCATGCGGGTGATCCAGGAGTACGTCATCTTCCTGATCCAGATCGCCGACCGTCTCGCCCACAAGATGTTGGACGACGACCAGCGCCGCGAGCTCGTCACCGCCATGGCACGCAAGGCCGTGGAGCACGTGCAGGACAACAGTCAGGATCTGATGGGGCCTGCGGACTACGGCTCGCCCTTCATCCAGCGGCTGAACGAGCGCTCGGGCGAGTATGCAGAGCTGAATATGGATGACGAGGGGCCGTCCTACAGCTTTCTGCGCCACCTGGGTTTCGAGATCCAGCAGCTCATGGGCGAGCAGGACGAGAACCGCTGGGTCATCGACCAAGTGATGGACAAGGATGGCTGGGACGCCTACAAGCGCTTCGCAAAGGCCTTCAGGGATCTGTTCGAGTAGCGCCGGACTGCTCTGCGGACGCGGCGTTCGCCGCGGCGCGCGGCGGCGGGCGCCGCGACCACAGGATGCCCGCCAGAATGAGTACCAGTCCGGCAAGGTGGCCGAGCGTCGGCTGCTCTCCGAGGAAGACGACGCCGACGATCACGGCCCAGAGCGGAATCAGATAATTGAGCTGTGACGTAAACGACGGTCCGGCGGTGCGGATAAGCCGAAAGTAGACCACCATGGCGGTGGCTGTCGAAAACAGCCCGAGAAAGGCCAAGGCTCCGAGCACAGGCGGCGACAGCGCTCCATCCGTACTGGGGGCAGAGACGCCGAGCCCACCCAGCGCCCCCACAGGCATCGAGAGCATTGCCGCAAGCCCGATGGTGGCGGCCGCTGTGGACAGGGCGTCGCTCGGCGGCCGCAGGCGCGCCAGAATGGCCGATGTGCCGTAGCAGAGGGCACCGCCGAGCACCGCCAGCATGGGCAGCAGCGGCCCGTCCGCACCGCCAATAGCAAGCAACGCCTGCGGACCGATCAACACCACCACGCCTGCAAAGCCGGTGAGGAACCCGGCCACGCGATTGCCCGTGAGCCGCTCACCGGGCACGAAGACATGAGCCAGCCCGAGGGTCGCGAGCGGCATGATGGCCATCAGGATGCCGGCGAGCCCGCTGTCAATGAAACGCTGCCCCCAAGTGATGAGCGAGAATGGCAGCAGGTTGCCCACCAGGGCGATGAGGCCGAAAAAGAGCCAGAGCCGACGACCTTGCGGGAAGCCCCGACCCAACAGCCAGGCCAGCAGGATCAGCGCCAGCGCACCGATGCCGAGCCTGCTCTGTACTACCCAGGCCACCGGCAGCGCGGTCACCGCCACTTTCGTGAACAGGAAGGACGAGCCCCACATGATCGTCAGGGCGATCAGGCTCATCCACTCCGCTGGCCCGTGGCGGTGCGCGCCCGCCGGCACCTCACCGCGTGCCTGCCTCACGCCGGCGCGCCCACGCAGTCGCCAGCAGCAGACGTTTGAAGCCTTCGGACACCAATCACAGCAACACCAGCACGAGTGCCGCTGCCAGCAGCAGCCACTGTGCGCCATTGATGATGACGCTGTAGCGGTGTAGCCGATTGAATGCGGCGTCGCGTCCGGCGTCGCGGGCAGCGTTGATGCGCGGCATCAGCACCTGCCGTGCATACCAGAATCCCGCCGCGGCCAGCGCCGTCAGAAGTGCGGCAACGGGCTCCGCGCCGAGCACCAGCGCCGCGGCGGCGACCACGGACACACTGCCGATGCTGAGGTAGTACCAGGGGAAGACCTGCCGGATAAAGCCGCCGGCTGTTTCAAAGGGCAGCTTGGTGAAGACCAGCGGCGCCATGACTGCCGAGAAGAAGGTCATTCCGCCGAAGGCGAGGGCCAGCGCAAAGCCGGCGAGGAGATGGAAGCCCAGTGTGAAGCTCATTGTGCAGCACCTCGTGTTGCGCGGCGCAGGATCGCGCGCTGGGGGAATCCTGAGACCGCCGGCGGGCTGCCTCTCAGCGCTGGCCTCAGCTCTGGCACACCCCGCACCAGTATGTGGAGCGGGGCGGAGAGCCGAGCTTGGCGCGCCGAACGGGCGTGCCACAGCGCCGGCAAGGTAGGTTGTAACGGCCGTAGACCCAGAGCCCGCCGCGACCGTCGGCGGTCACGCATGTGGTACGCGGACCGCCGCCGACGTTGTCCGCGAGCAGGGTCGCCGCCCGCTCATAGAGCCCCAATAGCGCGCCTCGATCCAGCGTCTTGACTTGGCGCAGCGGCGCACACCGCTCAAGGAACAGCACTTCAGACTTGTAGACGTTGCCGATGCCAGCGGCGATACGCTGGTCCAGAAGGACATCCACCAGCGGCGTCTGCGGCGTGGAAAAGGTCCCGATACGTTGCAGCAGCTCCTCGGGCGCCACTCCGTCCCGGATCAGATCACCGCCGAGGCGCGCACCCTGATCGGAGCGCCGGAAGCCGCGACGCCGCAGCCACTGCACCGCCTTCGCATTGAAACACACATAGTCGCGGGTACCTGTGCTGATGACGACCGACGCCTGCTTGCTCGGCTTGCGCCAAGCGGCGCCCGGTGGATAGGTGTGCCACGCGCCGTACATGCCGAGGTGGCTGCGGAGTTCCGTGCCGTCGTCGAAGGTCACGAACAAATGCTTGCCTTCGCTCGACACACGCAGGACACGGCTGGCGCCCGCACCAGGACCGAAGGCCGGATGCACGCGCACCGCGGTGATTGCGCGGCCGCGCAACTCTGCATCCAAATACGCGGCGATTTTATAGATCGTGTCGCCTTCAGGCATCGTTCGGCACTGTGTCGCGCACCCAGCCACTAGGCGAAAGGGCCTGCGCGGCGAGCATAATTGCCTGTGTCGCATCTGGCGAGGGCATCGACAGTGGATCTCAGGCTTGACGCTGCATCACCGCTGCAGTGTTTCTGGTTGCACTGCACCGAAAGCCGCAAAAAAAACCCCGCCCGAGGGCGGGGGAACACGACAAGGAGTCAGAGAGCTTCAACGAAGCTCGCGGCTTTGGAGTACCCCTGAGGCGGAAAGTTTCGCCAATGTCGGACATCGAAAACCTCCATTTTGCGACGGTGAAAGCCAAGCCTGGACGGTAGGGATGGCCTCCTCCCGGCCACCATCCTCGGTGTCTGGTGCGGACCATCACCGCCCAGCAGAAGGACCCGGGGTCGGCGGGGAACGGTAAAGGGAATCTTGGTTGAAAAAGGCCCGTAATGCGCCGAACTGTCGCAAATCACAGCCAATGTACAGTGGGTGGGGACGCCGCGGGCGAAGTGTGTTATGTTTTCGCTATGGGTCTGGGCTGAAACGCAACCCCAGCGCCCCCCGCCACAGCCCAACGGATACCGACAACGCCCCCCTGCCCCCTCCGGAGCCCCTACCTGGGCGTTACCAGATGGCTCGCAGGCCGTGTTGCGGGCGTACCGTTCATAACCCGACCTTTCGTCACAGCA
>NZ_JAIFKJ010000651.1 GCF_019695415.1 Thiohalocapsa sp. | reverse complement strand
CCGGCGGCTTGTTGGCGATAAGCCTAGCACCGCCCAGCGGGCCGGGGAGCTGAAGTTCTTCGGCGAGCATAAGCCGGTGGAAAAGGCCGGGGCGTTCGCCGCGTTCTTGAAGCCGCTGCGCGGCATCGACTGGGTGGTCTATGCCAAGCGCCCCTTCGCCGGACCGCAAGCGGTGCTCGCTTACCTCGCTCGCTACACCCACCGCGTGGCCATCGCCAACAGCCGGCTGATCGCCCTTGACGAGAAAGGGGTCACCTTTAAGTTCAAGGACTACCGGGCCAAGGGCCGCTGCCGCTATGGGTGCATGACCTTACCGGTGGAAGAGTTCATGCGCCGGTTCCTCCTGCACGTCCTGCCGCCACGGTTCCACCGCATCCGCCACTACGGCCTGTTGGCCAATGCCGCAAGGGTCCAGAACCTGGCGAGGGCCCGGGAGCTGCTCGCGGCTCCGCTATCTCCGCTCATTGCCGTGCCTGTGGCCACCGCTGAGGATGCCACACAGGATAACCCAAGCGAAACAAGCGAAAACGCCCGCCCTTGTCCCTGCTGCGGTGCACCCATGGTGATCATCGAGACCTTCGCCCGCGGCCATCTCCCGCGCGCCCCACCATCGGCAATGAGCGAGGCCGCATGAGCATCGCCATGACAAGCTACGATGCCGCACCACCCCTAGATCATCGCCTTAGCCGCGGTGACGGGAAGGTCATGCTGATCGACTCAAAAAGCGCGCTCCGCTGGCCTCAACTCCCTCGTCGCGCCCACACCTCTTCGCGCCCTATTGCTCCGATTGCCTCTTGGCGATGCTCTGCAGAGCAGATCAGCAAGGCCACAACCCTCGGCGCCACCCAGAGGCCCAATTCAAATCCCCATAGCCTCGAGCCACCCCTGACCTTGTTCCATGCCTCCCGCGGTTTCCTCCCTCGAGGCTTATCCGACGCCTACCGCCGACCCTGCTGACTTGTCACTCTCCGGCTAAGACATCGGCTCCGGCACCGTCATCGACTGCCGTCAGTCGGCGGCAGGCATCGGATAACCCTTAACAGAAGCGGTCGCGGACGATAACGATGAAAGACGACCGCAAGACGCCGAAGGACTAAACCGCTCGCGCGGTAGGGGGCGGTGACGCCGACGGAGGTGCTTTTTCAGCGGGATGGGTCTGTCCCGTCTAGAGGTTAGAGGTGCAGTACATCCTCAACCCAAGACAGGAGCAGACCCATGTCGAGTCACGATACATCGATCAGCCCGTTGCGTCAGCGCATGATCGAGGATATGACGCTGCGCAAGCTCTCGCCCAAGACGCAGAGTGGCTATCTGCGCTGGGTCAAACGCCTCAACGGCTTTCTCAAGCGTTCGCCGGCGACGGCCACGGCGGAGGATCTGCGCCGCTTCCAGCTCGATCTGGTCGAGCGCGGTGTTGGCCGCGGGAGTATCAACGCGGCAGTCACCGCACTGAAGTTCTTCTTCGAGGTCACCCTCGGGCGCGGTGAGTTGCTGGCCAAGATGAGCCATGTCCACCAACCGCGCAAACTCCCAACGGTGCTCGGGCACGAGGAGGTCGAGCGGTTGCTGGAGGCGGCTCCCGGGCTGAAGTACAAGGCCGCCTTCTCGGTGGCGTATGGGGCCGGCCTGCGCGCTGCGGAGGTCGTGGCGCTGAAGGTCGACGATATCGACAGCCAGCGGATGGTCATCCGCGTCGACCAGGGCAAGGGGCGCAAGGACCGCTACGCACTGCTCTCCCCGACCCTGCTGAAGGTACTGCGGGCGTGGTGGCGCGAGGGCAACGCGCGCGGCAAGATGTTGCCCCACGGCTGGCTGTTCCCGGGCCAGGACCCGATCAATCCACTCTCCACGCGCCAACTCAACCGCGCTTGCCACGCCGCCGCCGAGAAGTCGGGCCCCGCCAAGCGGCTTTCACCCCATACCACGCGCCCACGCTTCCCCACGGAACGCTTGGCGACCGGGGACGACCTCCCACCCCTCACAGCTCCGCCAGCGCCCAAGAACCGGGGAACCCACGCACCCACACACCCCGCCGCCAACCCA
>NZ_JAIFKJ010000597.1 GCF_019695415.1 Thiohalocapsa sp. | reverse complement strand
TCGTGGATATAGGTAATGCCGGAATAATTGTCGAAGAACCTGCTGGCCACTTCATCCGAGATTTTGAGCGCAACGTCACGACTGGCCGTGAGGACCTCGATCTTGACGTTGGAATAGGTGTCGGATACGGCGGGCTGACCGGATGAGCGCACATTACGACTGCCTTTACCGCCAGCGGCCACCACGGTATAACCGGTGGCACCGGCAGCATCGATGATTTTCGCGATGTCTTTCAGCAGCAATTTCTCTGTGACGATCACGAGCTTGCTGGCTTGCTGGGTCATGACGATTGCCTCATGCTGCGTTTACCCTGCGCCTGCCGAATGAGCGGCGTGCGCCATCTTGTAAAAGCTAGCCGCCTGGGCTGCCAGCGTCAAGTACAGGACAATCGACATTCATTGCGGAGACGTCGGCATTTATTGCGAGTGCGAATCACGCATGCTCAGTCTGTTCCGGTGCCGGTCGAATGAGTGATGGCGAGTATTCTGGCGGTGCCGCATAACCGAGCAGATTCAACACCGTCGAGGCAATGTTGGCAAGGCCCGGGCGAGCAAGGTCGCGTCGCAATGCATAGCCTGGCGGATGACGTCCATCGACGATCACGAAGGGGACCAGGTTCAGGGTGTGGCTGGTCTTTGCGATCAGCCTACCTTTAGCGTCGCGCTTGAACGCACAGGTCTTGGAGCTCCATTGCAACATCTCCTCGGCGTTTCCGTGATCGGCCGTGATCACGAGCACCCCGGCGGTCTCCTCCACTGCCTGTCGAATTCGCGCCACGGCGGCGTCCACCGCCTCCACTGCCTGCACCGCTGCCGGCAGGCTGCCCGTGTGACCCACCATGTCGCCGTTGGCGAAGTTGACCACGATGAGCCGGTACTCGCCGGAACGTGCCGCGTCGATCACCGCGTCCGCTACCTCGGCAGCCTTCATCTCCGGATGGGCGGCCGGATCGAGCCCGCCGGAGCTCACCTCTTTGACAGTGGCGAGGGGGAATGGCTTGGAGCGCATCCCGAAGAGGTAGTACGTCACATGGCCAAACTTCGAGCTTTCGGCGACGTGGAAGCTCGGAACCCCGGCCGCGCTCAGGAGCTCGATGACCGTATTCTCGATGGTCGGCGGCACCAGGAGACAATGCCTCGGCAGCATCAGGTCGCCGTCATACTGGAGCATGCCGACGAACAGCACGTCGGGCCGGCGACGGCGGTCGAAAAAATCGAAATCCTCGTGCTCGAAGGCAGACGACAGCTCGATGGCCCGGTCGCCGCGGAAATTGAACAACAGCACCGCGTCACCGTCCTCGATAGTGCCCAGGGGCTCGCCCGCATCGTCAACGACCACGAAGGGCGGAATCTGCTGATCCGAGGACACTTGGTCCGCATAGGCCCACTCCACGGCCTCCCGTGCACTGGATACCTTGGGGCCTTCGCCCAGCACGTGAGCCTTCCAACCCGCCTCAACGACGTCGGGCCGCTCCCAATAGCGGTCCATGGTGGTGCGCATGCGCCCACCGCCGGAGGCGATGCGGTAGTCGCGGTCCGGCCGCGAGGCGATCTCGGCCAGCAAGGCCTCTAGCTTGTCCAGGGAAAGCAACGCCGACTCCGGCTCCACCTCACGCCCGTCCCGGAGGCGCTGTACCCGCCCCCACGCACAGCCAGCTGCCCCCGCCTGCCCCACGCGGCCCCCGCGGAAAGCCGAGCAGGGGGCGGAATGCACCGCGGGCGACAGACCGCTGCGGCACAGCGTGCCCGCCTCTGCGCCGGTGCACTGGGCGATCACCTGCTGCCAGGTCTCACCGCTGAACAACGCGCCGTCCTCGATGGCCCGCTGCACCAGCGAAGCCCCCTGCGGCAGCACCCGCCCTGCGCCCATGATGGTATGCCCCACTTCTGAGTTGCCCATGTCCTTGTCGGTGGGCAGGCCGACGGCCGTGCCATGGGCGGCAAGCTGCAACGAGGCATGGTCGTGCCACATCCCCCGCAGTGCCGGAATATCCGCCTGGGAGACAGCATTGCCGTCGTTGGGCGGGGCCAAGCCGATGCCGTCCATGATCACCAGCACCACGGGGCCCGACGGTGGCGCATAAGTAGGGTGCCAAGGTGCCAGCGACGTGATCATCCGGTTCTTCTCCTGCGGTGATACCCGATGTAACAGCCCACCATTCTATCCCCCTAGCCGCCGGCTTATGCGATGCTGCGCAACCGCCCGAGCATGAGCTCGAGATCACACCACTGGAGACTCCACATGAGGCTGGATCTGCACCGCCTATCGGCGGTCCTCACAGCGGCAGACCCCACTGCCATGCTTCCCTCCGCCCTGCCAGTGCCCTTATCCGGTGTCGCGGACCTTGCCGACGCGAGCGAGACGGACCTCTGCTTCGCCGAGCGCGCGGCACAGGCGGAGGCCGTCGCCGAGAGCGCCGCACGGGTCGTCGTGGTGCCGGCTGAATTTCCGGACCTGGCAGACAAGGTGCTGGTGCGCTGTGCGTCGCCGCGGCGGGCCTTCTTCGCGATTGCGGCGCTGTTCCTGCCGCCCCGGCCCGCAACCGGGATCGACCCCGGTGCGCACGTGGACGCCTCGGCGGCGCTAGGCGAGGACGTGAGCATCGGGCCCGGTGCTGTCATCGGTGCCGGTACAGTCATCGGCGCACGTTGCCTTATCGCCGGGGGTGTGCAGATCGGCGCCGACGTGCAGATCGGGGACGACTGTGTCATCGAGCCGAACGTCACCGTCATGCATGGCAGCCGCATCGGCCGGCGCTGCGTACTGCGGGCTGGTGCGGTCATCGGCAGCGACGGCTTCGGCTTCGCCTGGGATGGCGAATGCCACCGCAAGATCCCGCAGGTGGGACATGTCGTGATAGAGGACGACGTGGACATCGGCTGCAACAGCTGCGTGGACCGGGCCACCCTCGGCGAGACCCGAGTGCGACGCGGCACCAAGGTCGACAACCTGGTGCAGATCGCCCATAACGATGACATCGGCGAGCATGTGATCATGGTCAGCCAGTCGGGTATCGCCGGCAGCAGCCGGCTCGGCACCGGCGTCGTCGTCGCCGGCCAGGTGGCCGTGTCGGATCATGTGACGGTGGGCGCCGGCGCGCGCATCGGCGGCCAGTCGGGTGTGACCAAGGACGTGCCCGCCGGCGCGACGGTCTTCGGCACCCCGGCCCGGGACATGAAGCAGACCCTGCGCGAGCTCGGCGCCCTGGCACAGTTGCCGGACCTGCTGCGCCGCGTGAAACGTCAGGAACGGGAGCTCGCCGAGCTGCGTCAGCGACTCGCGGTCGGCGATACAGATTGACATGCCATGCGGAGCACTCAGCAGGGCTCCGCCGATAGGCGACACGTCGGCGCCTGTGGCCCGGCTGGTGGATGTGTCCGGCGCTCCAGACCAGCGCTCTGTGATCAGACGGCGGGCGGCCGACCGGCCCGGCGGAATCGGCTCACCAGGGCCGGTAGGTCAGGCCGGGAATGGTGCGCTCATCGAAGGTTGGCGGCAGGCTCCGCACCAGCTCTTCCAGCTCGGCTCGGGTCACGTAGCGCCCGTAGGAGGCCTTTGCCGCGTCGATGGGAACCTCGACGTAATAGCGATTTTGGTCTGGCTCAGGAAGGACTTGGAGCGTGGTGTCCGCGGCATCCAGAATGCCAAGGTAATCGTCCTCGGACTGGAGACGGTCGAGCATCTGCTCGCAAATGGCCTTTGGGGTCATCGCAACGGCGCTGGTTGAGGACACGCACTCGCCGGAGCGATTGATCAAGTAGAAGACACGAAATTGCATGGCACCAGCTCGCCGTCATTCACTGCACAGGGACCGTGGCGATGCGGACCAGGCACAATGAGGATGGCCGACTCAAGCTGAGAAGTGTAGCACGAGCCTCCTCTGCGCGTGAAGCAACGACGGCCCAAACCGGTGGCGGAAGCTCGCGTGAGCGCTACCGCCGTTCCGCCGCTGCGATCCTTCCGGTAATCTGCGAGTCTTTCGCTTAATCGTAGTCGCGCTGCTTGCGTGCGACGTTGCCCTTTATCGGAGCTGCCGCATGGCCCTCATGAAGCTGAAACTGCATTGGCAGATTCTCATCGCCCTCGGGCTTGCCATCGTCGTGGGCTTGCTCGTGGGCGCCGACGGTACCCTGCTGGGCCTCAACGTCGAAGCCGCGCTGGCCTTCATCGGCCAGCTCTTCCTCAATGCGCTGAAGATGCTGATCGTGCCACTGATCGTCTCATCCATCATCGTCGGCGTGGCGGGCATCGGGGAATCTGACAACCTGGGGCGGCTCGGCGGCAAGACAATCGGCTATTACGCAATGACCAGCACGCTCGCCATCATCGCCGGGCTCATGATGGTGAACCTCATCCAGCCGGGCGTGGTCGAGGGCTCCGCAGAAGAGGTTTTCGGCCTGCATCAGGATACGGCCGCACTGGAGGCGGACCTCGCGGACAAGGGCGCAGACGACATTGTGGCCATCTTTCTGCGCATGATTCCGACGAACATCGTCCATGCCGCGAGCGAAGGGCAGATGCTGGGGCTCATCTTCTTCAGCCTGCTGTACGGCTTCTTCCTGACCCGCATCGCCAATCAATACGCCGAGGCCCAGTACAACTTCTGGAACGGCATGTTCGAGATCATGATGCGCATCACCGATCTGGTGATGCGCTTCGCCCCCATCGGCGTCTTTGCACTGGTGGCGGGAACCGTCGCCGAGACCGGGCTCGCCGCCTTCGTGCCACTGGCGGCCTTCTTCTTCACCGTGGTGGCGGCGCTGGGCATCCATTTCTTTATCACCCTGCCGCTGCTCCTGCGCTTCCTGGGTGGCGTGAAGCCCATCCGCCACTACCGAGCGGTGAGCCCGGCACTGCTGACGGCCTTCTCCACGGCCTCGTCCTCAGCGACCTTGCCAGTCACCATGGAATGCGTCGAGAAGAACGCCGGCGTCTCCAATAAGACCACCAGCTTCGTGCTGCCGTTGGGCGCCACCGTGAACATGGACGGCACCGCACTCTACGAGTGCGTTGCGGTCATGTTCATTGCCCAGGCCTACGGGATCGAGATGTCGCTCACGACCCAGTTCGTCGTGGTGCTGCTGGCACTGCTCACCTCCATCGGCGTCGCCGGCATCCCCGCGGCGAGCCTGGTGGCCATCTCCATCATCCTGTCGGCAGTGGGGCTGCCGCTGGAGGGCATTGGGCTGATCCTCGCCGTAGACCGCGTCCTGGACATGATGCGCACCGCGGTAAACGTCACCAGCGACTCTGCCGGCGCCGTGATCATTGCCAAGTCCGAGGGGGAAACGGGCATCCTGGAAGACGGCCCGCCGCAGCCGGAGTGGGCGCGGGCGGGTTGAGCGTCCCAGCCGTCAGGCTAGGGGTTCCAGGCCGCGCGCGAGGTCAGCCTGAATATCCTCCACGCACTCCAAGCCAACGGCGACGCGAATCAGCCCTTCCTCGATGCCAGCGGCAACGCGGGCGTCGGGGCTGAGGCGGCCGTGGGTGGTGCTGGCAGGATGCGTGATGGTGGTCTTGGTGTCGCCGAGGTTGGCGGTGATGGAGCACAGGCGCGTGCCATCGATGACCCGCCATGCCCCCTCCCGACCGCCGGCCACCTCGAAGGCAACAATGCCGCCACCGCTGCGCTGCTGTCGCGACGGCCCCACCAGATGGTGCTGCGGATGGGATGGGAGCCCGGGATAGTGCACCCGGCGCACCGCCGGATGCTCATGCAGCCAGCGGGCGAGCGTCGTTGCCGCCTGTGAGTGGGCTTGCATACGCAGCGCCAAGGTTTCCAGGCCCTTCAGGAACAGCCAAGCGTTGAAGGGGCTCATGGACGGCCCGGCCGTGCGCACGACACCGAAGACGTCCTCGCCGACGTGCTTGGCATCCCCCACCACCGCACCGCCGCCGCACCGCCCCTGCCCGTCCAGATACTTGGTGGCGGCGTGGATAACCAAGTCCGCCCCGAGCCCCAGCGGGCGCTCCAGCGCACGCGTACTGCACCAGTCGTCCACGGCAGACAGCACGACGGCCGCGTGACCCACACCGCCCAGGGGAGCGCACCGCGCCCCCTCCTCCGGGCGGTTGGACGCGGCCCCCAGGCCCCGAA
>NZ_JAIFKJ010000296.1 GCF_019695415.1 Thiohalocapsa sp. | reverse complement strand
CGCGGCAGCAGGCGACGTCAGAGAGAGATCAATTGTGAGCGATCAGCCTGGGGATCGAGGAAGCCCAGGCGGTCGCCGGGTAGGTATTTCAATCTCCGCCGAAACCGCCCCCAATCGTTCATGCAGAACAGGTGCTTGGCGGGCAAAGCCGAGCACGGACTTGAAGGGGTCAGCAGAAGCATCGAAAATCCTTGGATCTTTTGTGTTCCCGCTGCGCGTAGCGCGGTGGGCACCCGATCCGAGGCCCGACACGCATGAACGAGTTGAAGACCCCCGTCTCGCGCCTGCTGCGTCTGGTTCGCCACGCACGAGACGGCTGGAAAGCCAAGGCGCTGGAGCGCCAGAAGCGCCTGCGTGCTGCGCAAGTGCGGATTCGCGACTTGGAGCACAGCCGTGCCTACTGGAAAGCGCGGGCGTTGTCGGCCGAGGGCCGAGCACCGGCGCGGGACGCCGGCGGCGGTGAAGCCGACGAGGACGGTGGCGAGGAGCCGCCTGCGGTGTTGGTACCGACGCCCGTCGCCAACCATCGTTATTCCCTGGAGGCGATCCAGTTGAGCCTGCAGCTGTATCTGCATGCCTCCTTCGGTTGTCGCGGGGTCAGTTGGGTCCTGCGCCTGTTGGCGGGCTACCTGCCGCTGGGCGCTCCCGCCGCGACCACCGTCCTGAACTGGTGCTGTCGGTTGGGCTTGGGCGTGTTGCGGCGTGTGCCGCCGCGGCGCGACGATTGGATTTTCGTCATCGACCACACGGTGGCTTTGGGCGCGATGAAGTGTCTGGTGGTACTGGGCATTCCCGCCGGTCGGTTGCGCGCGACCGGGTATTCGCCCCGTCATGGCGACATGACGGTGCTGGCCGTGGAGGTGATGGCGAACAGTACCGGGGTGCGGGTGGCGGCGGTGCTCAAGCAGGTGAGCGCGCGCACGGGTGTGCCGGTGCAGATCGTCTGCGACCATGGCAGCGATCTGCGCAAGGGCATCGCGCTGTTCCGCCAGCAGGCGCCGCGCTGCGTGGAGACCTATGACATCTCCCATGCGGTGGCGACGCAACTGAAGGCGCACTGGCGCGAGAACGCGCCCTGGCAGGCGTTCCTGCAACACTCGAGCACCATCTTGAGCCGCTTCCAACAGACCGACTTGGCGTTTCTGCTGCCGCCGCGCCAGCGCACGAAAGCGCGCTACATGGCGATCGACGCCCATATCGACTGGGCGCAGCGCCTGCTCGGCTATCACGACCAGGGCGATTTCAGCCTCATCGGGCGGGCGTGCGTGTTCAGCGCCGACGCTTGGGCGTACCTGCGCGCGGTGCAGGGCCAGCGCCGCATCGAGCCCCTGCGCGTGCTGATCGGACAGCGCTGCGAGACGCGCGCGGCCTTGTGCGAGGTGTTGCGCGCGCACGGCGCCGCGGCGCCGGATGCGCGCGATGACGCCTTCTGGCGCTTGGCCGATCGCGGCTATGCGCGCTTTCTCGAAGCCTTCGACTGGGTGTTGGCATACCGCGAGGTCTTGCCGGAGTGGACGCAGACGATGGCCGTGTCCAAGACCGTTCAGACGCTCCTGAAAACCGACGGGCTCTCGCGCACGACACCGGAGGCGCTGCATTCGGTGTTGGACGCGCAAGAACCGCTCGCCGCTGCGGTGGCCGACTTCCGCACGCGGGTGCTGCGGCACGTCGAACAGGAAGCCACCAAGCTGCCCGCCGACGTCACCTGGCTGGCGTCCTCCGACATCATCGAATCGGTCTTCGGCCACTACAAGACCTTCAGCGCTCGCGGCCCGCTCAAGGAGGTCGGTCGGCTGGTGCTGCTGATCCCCGCGTTCCTCTCGGAGCTCACCGCTCCAGTCATCCGCGAGGCGATGGCATCGGTGCGCAGCGTTGATGTCGAGCAGTGGGTCCAGACCCACCTCGGGCCTTCGATGCTGGCACGCCGACGGCGCGCCCTCAGGCCCGACATGAAAACTGCATGAACACTTCGCGGCTTCTCTGTGGGAAATTGAACAGCCTACCCAGCGCCTGCTCCACCAGCACCGCCAGCGAGCGCATGCCCTTGCGAAAGTCC
>NZ_JAIFKJ010000409.1 GCF_019695415.1 Thiohalocapsa sp. | reverse complement strand
CGCCGCCCCCCCGCGTGCCGTTCAAGTCTGTCCTTCTCCATCTCCGAGTGGAGCGCCTCGGCAGGGGGTGTTACGGCCGGGCAGCGTATGCGGGCTTTATTCCACACCTCCCAGGCTCCGTAGGCCGCTTCCTGCGCCTCGACGGCCCAGCTGATCGCCGTCGCTGTGCCGTTGCCGATGCCCGTGACCTCCGCAAGCTCGGACGCGGACGCCGAAACCACGGCCTCGACGCTGCCGAAGCGCTCGATGAGGTGCTGCGCCCGAGCCGGTCCGACGCCGGGTAGGCCCTGCAGGATATGGGTTTGCAGTCGGCGCTTGCCCCGCGGGCGGTGGCCGTGGCGTGGCAGGGCGCCGCTGACGACGGCCCGCCGCTGGCGCGCTGCGATGAGCATCAGACCGGCGGTCTCGGCGGCGTCGGCGCTGCGCAGGATCGGAATGCCGATTTCCAGCGTCAGCATAGCGAGTGCGCCCTGGATGGCCTCGCGGCGCATCCGACTCGCGGCGAGATCGCGCCCGCGGCCTTCGAGCACCAGCGCGGTGCGCTGCTTGGCCTTCGCCAGCCGCAGCGCCTGGCTGAACAAGCGCCCGTCCTGGATGGATTGGGCGAGGTCGGGCAGGGTCTTGCGCTCGAACAGCAAGCCATCGTCGACAAGATAATCGCCCACGGGCAGGCGCTCGATGCGCAGGACTACGTCGGGTTGCCGCCGCAGCATCGCGACGACGGCGTCCGCGGGCTCGCGGTCGTCGGCAATGATCTGGATGGGGTCTTGGCCGGGATGCATAGGTATCTCTGGGGCCGGTCGGTCGTTGCTGCAACTTACTCGAACAGAGACGCCAATGTCTCCGCGTCTCCCGCACCGCTTTCTGTCCGGGACGGCCGACTCAAACGGACTCTCCCTAGAATACCCGGGCGGTCCAAGATCAGGGCAGGGATCACCGGGCAGGCACGCATCGCAGCATGGCCATTTTCCATGCGTCTCCGCGGCGCGGAATCGAGCCGTTCAATGGACCCATCAGTGTGATTTCGATGCGCGCGCATCGGTGTTTTTGTAGGCTTGCGCCGTAGGCCGACCGCCGGGGCAGACCGCGGGCAAGCCAGCGCCTGAAGCAGCCACAACCGCGTCAGCGGAGAACACGAGAGGGGACAACCATGACCGCGAAGAACGCCTTCTACGCCCAATCCGGCGGTGTGACGGCCGTGATCAACGCCTCCGCCTGCGGCGTCATCGAGACCGCCCGGCAGCATCAGGACAAGATCGCCAACGTCTATGCCGGGCGCAACGGCATCATCGGCGCCCTCACCGAAGACCTCATCGACACCGGCCAGGAGTCCGCGGAGAACATCGCTGCCCTGCGGTACACGCCCTCCGGCGGCTTCGGCTCGTGCCGCTACAAGCTGAAGAGCCTGGAGGCCAACCGGCGTGAGTACGAGCGTCTGATCGAGGTCTTCAAGGCCCACGACATCGGCTACTTCTTCTACAACGGCGGCGGCGACTCCGCGGACACCTGTTACAAAGTGAGCCAGCTGTCGGAGAAGATGGGCTTCCCGGTGCAGGCCATCCACGTGCCCAAGACGGTAGACAACGACCTGCCCATCACCGACAACTGCCCTGGCTTCGGCAGCGTCGCCAAGTACATCGCCACGTCCACGCTGGAGGCGAGCTTCGACGTGCGCTCCATGTGCGCGACCTCCACCAAGCTCTTCGTGCTGGAGGTCATGGGGCGCCATGCGGGCTGGATCGCCGCCGCGGGCGCACTGGTGGCGGACCAGGGCATCCCGGTGGTGACCCTGTTCCCGGAGATCGAGTTCGACCAGGACAAATTCATGGCCGCGGTGAAGGCGAAGGTGGAGGCGCACGGCTATTGCAGCGTTGTCGTCTCAGAAGGCTGCCACTGGCCAGACGGGCGCTTCCTGGCCGAGCAGGGTACGAAAGACGCGTTCGGCCATGCCCAGCTCGGCGGTGCGGCGCCGGTGGTGGCCAACATGGTCAAGGAGGCGCTGGGCTACAAGTTCCACTGGGCAGTGGCGGACTATCTCCAGCGCGCCGCGCGGCATCTTGCCTCGAAGTCGGACGTGGAGCAGGCCTACGCGCTCGGCAAGGCCGGCGTCGAGTACGCGCTGCAGGGCCACAACGCCATTATGCCGACGGTGGTGCGCAAGTCGTCCGATCCGTACGTTTGGGAGATCGGCGAGGCGCCGCTCTCGGAGGTGGCCAACGTCGAGAAGTTCATGCCCCGGGACTTCATCAGCGAGGATGGCTACGGCATCACGGACCGGTGCCGCGAGTATCTGTACCCGCTGATCTCGGGCGAGGACTATCCGCCCTACGAGAACGGTCTACCCAAGTACGTGACACTCGAGAACAAGGCCGTGCCGAAGAAGCTCGACCCGTTCGAGGTCTAATCATTCCGATCGTGCGCCTGTCGGTCCGAAGGACCAAGCCCGGCGCGGTGCTGAGCAGCGGCCCAGGATCGACGGGGACCGGAGCCATGCCGGACACTTCTGCGGACCGAGCCTGGGCAGCCTGCGAGTGCGAAGGTTTGAGAGAGACCATCGTCGAGGTAGGGGCGGCGGGCGAGCGTCAACTTCCCGGTGGGGTGAGCTGAACTGTTTGGGCCTGTGACACCTCTGCTGGCCGCCACCGTCACAAATCCGTTGCTGCAAAGCGCACGCATTTCCGTTAGCGTAGTCGCGAGCGCGGGCGCTTGGTCTCGCATTCCCATCGGCGTAGTCCCACGGGGGTATCGATGAGCGATTATCGGCTGTACCTGTCGCTGATCCCGGAGGCGCTGATCGCCTCGCAATTGGAGCCCGCGGCGTTCGGCACCTACTACGCAGTGGGGCGCGACCTGCACGCCCACGACCAGGCCATATTCTTCGAGGTGGATCCATCCTTCCGCGGTGGTGACTTTCCCTTTCAACTGGCGGATGAGCGTTGCGTCACCCAGCCGAGCGGCGCCCCTAAGTCGTCGGTGTACCTCGGCATCTACACCGCCCTGGCGCGGGTACCCGTCTCGGCGCTCCGCAACCTCTACCTGGTTACTGACGACGGGCGCACACTAGAGCTTACCCGCGGCGAGTACACGGCGGACAGCGCCCACTCCCTGCACCTCTACCAGGAGTTCTGCCCGGTGCGGCCGCTGGTGGCGAGCCGGCTGGAGCCGCACGATTTCTGCACCTCCATCACCGATCCGCAGCACCCGGTGAACGTCCCGCGCATTGCCTTCGCCGAGCTGAAGCTCGGCGAGCTGTGGAGCGACCCCGGCCGTGGCAACGCCGATGACCTCCCCTACCCCGCCGTCGGCCACCTGCGGGACGTGCTGTTGGACTTCGAGCACAACACGAAAGACAGCAAGCTCGTGATGCGGCAAGTGAAGCAGGGCATCATCTACCGCATGGTAGAGCGCGGCTTCTATGTCGGCGACCATGAGGAATTCGCCTACTATCCCTTCCCAAGCCACGAAGAGCTGGAGTCCAAGCATTACGACTGGTGGCGCTCCGCGCAGGTGACGCGCTTCGACTAGAAAAAGCCGCCCACGCCGCGGTGGCCCTTCACCCTGAGGTTTTTGGATAACCGCACCGGGCAGGACGCCTGGTGCTGCCCGGCGCCTGCGAGGCGTATCGGGTGCACAGCAGCCCGGGGCCGTAAGCCCCGAGCCTTGTGCTGGCGCGGCCGCGGACGGCGCGTGACCGGCCTTACGACGCAGCCAATGGTCCGATCACATCAGCGGTAATGATGTCATGACTGAGCCCGTATTCTGGATCGCCCCGATTGCCGCCATCGTCGCCATGGTCTTCGCCTGGCGTTTTTACAAGGAGATGCAGGCCGAGGACGAGGGCACCGACAAAATGCGCACCATCGGTGGCCATGTGCGCAACGGCGCCATGGCGTATCTGCGCCAGCAGTACAAGATCATGGTTGCGGTGTTCGCGGTGGTGGCCGGCATCTTCGCCTACCTCGCCTATGGTCTTGGCATCCAGAACGCCTGGCTGCCGATCACATTCGTCTTCGGCGGCTTTTTCTCGGCACTGGCCGGCTATTTCGGCATGCAGACGGCCACGCGTGCCTCCACCCGGACGACGGCGGCGGCGCAGTCCTCTCTGGGAAAGGCGTTGCGGATCTCCTTCCGCAGCGGTGCCGTGATGGGCCTCGTCGTGGTCGGCCTTGGGCTCGCCAACCTGGTGTTCTGGTTCGTCCTGGTGAATCTGTTTACGCCGGGCGATGTCGGTGCGGAGGGGGCCAGGCTTGTGTTGGTGACCACCACGGTGCTGACCTTCAGCATGGGCGCGTCGCTGCAGGCGCTCTTCGCCCGTGTGGGCGGCGGCATCTACACCAAGGCCGCCGACGTCGGCGCGGACCTCGTCGGCAAAGTGGAGGCCGGTATCCCGGAGGACGACCCGCGCAACCCGGCCGTCATCGCAGACAACGTAGGCGATAACGTCGGCGACGTGGCCGGCATGGGCGCGGACCTGTTCGAGTCCTACTGCGGCTCCATCCTCGCCGCCTGCGCGCTGGGCGCGGCGGCCTATGTGACCGAGCCCGCCATGCAGCTCAAGGCCGTGGTGGCGCCGCTTGCCATCGCCGGCATCGGCATCCTGCTGTCGGTGCTCGGGGTGTATCTGGTGAAGACGCGGGAAGGGGCAGATCAGCGCGAGCTGCTGGGGGCCCTGTCCCGCGGCATCAATGTCAGCGCCGCGCTGATCGTCGTCGCAGCCGCCGGCGTGCTCTGGCTGCTCGGCATCGAGAATACCTGGGGCATCTGGGCCGCGGTGGTGACAGGCTTGGTGACCGGCATCGTCATCGGTCGTTCCACGGAATACTTCACCTCGCCGACCTATCGGCCCACCCGCAGCATCGCCCGCGCCGCCGAAGGCGGCGCGGCGACGACGGTCATCGCCGGCATCGGTGTCGGCATGCTCTCCAGCATCCCGCCTGTGTTGGCGGTGGTCGCCGGCACCTTGCTGGCGTTCCTGTTCGCTGCCGGCTTCGACGTCACGCAGATGGGCCACGGGCTCTACGGTGTCGCCATCGCAGCCGTTGGCATGCTTTCCACACTCGGCATCACGCTCGCGAGCGACGCCTACGGCCCCATAGCGGACAACGCTGGCGGCAACGCGGAGATGAGTGGCCTTGGCCCCGAGGTGCGCGAGCGCACCGATGCGCTGGACTCCTTAGGCAATACCACCGCCGCCACCGGCAAGGGCTTTGCCATTGGCTCCGCGGCGCTGACGGCGCTGGCGCTGATCGCATCCTATGTGGAAGTCATCCGCATCGACCTCATCGCCGCGGGTGTCACGAGTCTGGCACTGCCGGACGGCATGACCGTGGCCACCGCGGATGCGAGCCTGTTGGAGTTCATGGCTTTCTACAACGTCACGCTGCTGAATCCGGTGGTACTGATCGCCCTGTTTCTCGGTGCGATGGTGGCCTTCGCCTTCAGCGGACTCACGGTGCTTGCCGTGGGCCGTGCGGCGCAGCTGATGGTGGAGGAGGTGCGTCGGCAGTTCCGTGACAACCCGGGCATCCTGCGCGGCGAGGCTGATCCAGACTACGAGCGCTGTGTTGCCATCTCCACCGTTGGTGCGCAGCGGGAGATGATCCTGCCGTCCCTCATCGCCATCGCCGCACCCGTGCTGGTGGGCTTGCTGTTCGGCGTTGCCGGCGTCGTAGGCTTGCTGGTGGGCGGTCTCGCCACGGGTTTTGCGCTCGCGGTCTTCCTGTCCAACGCCGGCGGCGCCTGGGACAACGCCAAGAAGTACATCGAGGCCGGCCACCACGGTGGTAAGAACTCGGTGGCGCACCGAGCCTCGGTCATCGGCGACACCATCGGCGATCCCTTCAAGGACACCTCCGGTCCCAGCCTGAATATTCTCATCAAGCTGATGAGTATCGTGGCCATCGTCATGACCGGCGTGACGATCTCGTATTCGCTGCTTTGACGTCGCCCCTATGCGAGAGCGCGCTGGCTCGGCGGATGGAGGTCCCGATATGCTGAGGAGATAACGACTCGATGTCCCTGGGCTCGGTCTTCGCCGTCCTGTGCGCTTTCGTCGCTGTGGGCTACGGCGCGGTGTCCATGCTGTGGGTCCTGGCCCAGCCCCAGGGCAATGAGCAGATGCGGCAGATCGCCGGCGCCATCCAGGAAGGCGCTTCCGCTTACCTGAACCGCCAGTATCTGGCCCTCACGCTGGTGGGCCTGCTCATGACGGCGGCGTTGTCGTATACCTTCGGCATTGAGACGGGGATCGGCTTCCTCATCGGGGCAGTGCTCTCGGGTGCCGCGGGCTACATCAGTATGCTGATCTCGGTGCGCGCCAACGTGCGCACCGCGAACGCGGCTCGCAATGGCTTGGGGGTAGCGCTGGAGGTAGCTTTCCGGGGCGGCGCCGTCACGGGGCTGCTGGCGACGGGCCTCGCGCTGCTCGGCGTCGCCGGGTATTACCTGTGGCTGGCGCCTGCCGACCCGACGGACACGGACGCTCAGCTGGATGCGCTAAGGGCGCTCATCGGGCTGGCCCTCGGCGGCTCGCTGATCTCCATTTTCGCGCGTCTCGGCGGGGGTCTCTTCACCAAAGGCGCCGATGTGGGCGCTGATCTGGTGGGCCAGATCGAGGCCGGAATTCCGGAGGACGACCCCCGGAATCCGGCGGTCATCGCTGACAACGTAGGAGACATCGTAGGCGACTGCGCAGGCACAGCCGCCGACCTGTTCGAGACCTACGCCGTCACCATGGTAGCCAGCATGCTGCTGGGCGGGCTGCTCCTCCGCGAGCATGCCGCAACCCTCATCGTCTATCCGTTGGTGTTGGGCGGGGTGTCGCTCCTCGCCTCCGTTGCCGGTACCTATTTCGTCGAGGCCAAGGATGACGGCGAGGCCCGCATCATGGCCCTTCTATACAAGGGACTCACCGCGGCCGGCGTCATCGCCTTCCTACTCTTCATTCCAATCACCTGGCTGATGTTGCCGCCCACGCTCGCGCTGCCGTCCACTGGCGAGGTCGTGAGCCGCTGGGGCATCCTCGGGGCCGCCGGTGTCGGGCTCGGCCTCACCGGCTTGATGGTCGTCATCACCGAGTACTACACCGGCACCGATTATGGGCCGGTTCGGTTCATTGCCAAGGCATCCACCGCCGGCCACGCCACCAACGTCATTGCGGGTCTCGGCATCTCCATGAAGGCGACGGCGGCGCCCGTGATCGTCATTTGCTTGGCGATCTGGGGCGCCTATACCATGGCCGGCCTCTATGGGATTGCGATCGCCGCCACGGCGATGATCAGCTTGACGGGTATGATCCTTGCGTTGGATGCCTACGGACCGATTACGGATAACGCCGGCGGCATCGCCCAGTTAGCTGAGATGGATGAGGACGTCCGCCGGGTCACCGATCGGCTCGACGCCGTCGGCAACATCACCGAGGCCGTGACCAAGGGCTATGCCATCGGCTCCGCCGGGCTCGCGGCACTGGTGCTCTTTGCGGACTTCACGAAGCTGCTCGCAGAGGCGGGCCGGAGCCTGCCTTTCCGTTTGGATGACCCGGCGGTCTTGATCGGCCTCTTGGTCGGTGCGCTGGTTCCTTACTTGTTCGCGGCCCTGGCTATGGAGGCGGTGGGCCGGGCTGCCGGCGAGATCGTCAACGAAGTGCGCCGGCAGCTCAGGACCATGCCTGGGATTATGGATGCAACCCAAAAGCCGGATTACAGCCGCCCCGTCGACCTGTTGACGCGCGCAGCCATCAAGGAGATGGTTGTTCCTTCCCTGCTGCCCGTGCTGATACCCATGGTCGTCGCCTTCGGTATGCAGTGGCTCATGGGCGGAGATGCAGGGGCCTTGGCGCTCGGCGGCATGCTTATCGGTACCATTGTTACCGGCCTCTTCGTTGCAGTCTCCATGACCGCAGGCGGCGGCGCTTGGCACAACGCCAAGAAGCTCATCGAGAAGGGGAACTTCGGTGGGCCTGGCTCGCAGGCACACAAGGCGTCCATCACGGGCGACACCGTAGGCGATCCATACAAGGACACGGCCGGTCCCGCGGTGAATCCCGTGATCAAGATCGTCAACATCGTGGCCCTGTTGCTGGTTCCAATCATCGTTTGAAGCCGAGCCGTTTTAATCGGCCGAGGTGCTCTGGCGGCAGCCGGCTCGCCCTGATCGCCGCATCGGCAGCTTTGCTGCACCTGCGTTAAACTGCGCGGCCCCTCTGTTCCGTCTTCAGGTCTCTGCACCTGCAGACCTCGGACAGCCATTAACCTACTGAGGAGCCTCCCGATGGATATCCAGCGTGTCACCCGCGGCGACCGCATTCCAAACGAGATCAATGTCATTATCGAGATCCCGTCCCACTCCGAACCGGTCAAGTACGAGATGGACAAGGAAACGGGAGCCATGTTCGTGGACCGGTTCATGTCCACCGCCATGCACTATCCGTGCAACTATGGCTATGTGCCCCACACCCTGTCTGCGGACGGCGATCCGGTGGATGTGATGGTGGTAACGCCCTACCCGTTGATTCCGGGCTCAGTCATCCAGTGCCGGCCCATTGGTGTGCTGAAGATGACCGACGAGTCCGGCGATGATGCCAAGATTCTGGCGCTCCCTGTCGACAAGCTCTTTAAGGGCTACCGAAATATCACCAGCTTCCGCGACATGCCGCCGCACCTGTTGGATCAGATCGCCCACTTTTTCGAGCACTACAAGGACCTGGACGAGGGCAAGTGGGTGCGCGTCGATGGGTGGGGCGGACGCGAAGAGGCCCGCGAAGAGATTATGGCAAGCGTCGCAATGTACGACGACGCGCCCGAGAAGCCGCATTTCTAACGACCCGCCGGCCTGCACCGCAGCACGCCGCCGGCGCGGTTCGGGTCTACAGCGTCAAATCGACACCGCTCACCAGGGCGCCGGGCATCAAAGCGCTGTCCGTGCTTCGGCCGTCGTAGGTCTCCGCCGAGAGCAGCAGCTCGCGCTCGCGGGTCAGACCCTCCAGCCGGTCGCCAAGTAGGTGGTACAGGCTATCGTCGAAGCGCATCACCGCCAGCGGTGCAACGGGCTCGCCGTGCTCCACCCAGAAGGTGCCGAAGCGGGTCATGCCCGTCATTCGGCAGGCATTGCGGTCCGACCAATTGCAGTACCAGAGGTTGCCGATAAGGATGCCGGTGTCGAGCTGGCGTAAGGCGTCGGCGGTGGCGAGATCGCCCGGGGCGATGGCGAGCGACTCGGGGTACTCGGCGGCGGCATTGACGACCGTGTCATATTCCTTGGCGCTGCGGGCGTCCGCCAGACAGTCCTGATACCAGCCCTCCTCGATGAGCGAGACCTGATCCGGCTTGACGAAGCCCTCGCCGGTGAAGGCGGGCGCAAGGCCGCGCCTGTGCTCTTCGATCACCGTCAGCAACGGGCTCAACTGGGTTTCGCCGGTGGCGAGCCTGAGCAGCGGCGTCTGCTGGGTGCGGTGGTCGCGGAGCCCGAAACCGCCCCAGGCGAGCAGGTCCATAAGCTCGGCCAAGGCCGCCGGCGCCAGGTAAGCACGATAACGGCCCGGCTCGATGCGCCGCTCTGGGTGACCCAGCACTGAGAGCTCCGCGCGCTGCTGGTTGACTTTGTGGGCGAGCACGTCCGGCTGCCAGTCGAACCCGGAGTAGCTGGCCTTCACGGCCTTGTCTCGGTCTAGGTAGCAGGACCAGTCCAGGTTGAAGCTCCGGCTCTCGTGCCAGTGGCGATGGCCGAGCGAGCTGGCGAGCCCCTCCATGACGCCGCCGGCGGCCCAGATGCCCACCAGATCAAGCCCGTCAGCGAGATCCGTCAGCGTGCCGATGGCCTCTTCGCTGCTCGGCAAATCGGCGTCGATGCAACGCTCGGAGCTTGCAGGCTCCGTGCTGTATTGCAGATAGGGGTCCTCCGGCACATGGGCGATGCGCTCGCGCAGTCGGCGGAGGAGCACCTGCGCCCGGGCGAGGTCGACCTCGTTGTCGCCGCCGAGCGGACAGCTGCCCTCCACTTGGTGGCCATGCCGGATCAACGTGAGCCCGAGGTCTGCGGCGTTGACGCTGCCCGCTTGGCGCACGCGGTTCTGATTGAGGCGCACGAACTCGGAGCGCTCGCCCCCGAGGCCCGCGAACAGGATCTCCTCTCCGCCGAGCCCCGCCTGAAGTGCCTCGAAGAGCTGGAAGAAGGCTTCGGGTCTCATAGGCCACCTCCGAACACGTCGATGTTCCGGAACAGGCACGGCGGCGAGGCATGGCCTACGTACACGGACTGGTTGGGCTCGCCCTTGCCGCAGTTGCGCACGCCGCGGACTTCCAGGGTCTCACGGCCGCCGACGCCGTCGAGACTGCGCCAGAAATGTGCGGAGACGCCACGGTAGCCAGGATTGCGCACCAGGCCCTTGAGCTCACCGTCCTCGATGCGCCGGCCCAGCTCGCAGCCGAACTGGAACTTGTTGCGGCTGTCGTCGATGGACCAGGAGCGGTTGGTGTCCATCAGCACGCCGCGCTCGACGCGGCCGATCATGTCGTCCAGCCCCTCCTCGTTCGGCTCGAGGTTGATGTTGGCCATGCGGTCGATGGGCGGGCGGTCCCAGCCGGAGGCACGGGCACAGGCAGAGCCCGCGAGCCGCGCCCGGCGCTGCGAAAGCTCGCCGCCGAGCGGGCGCTCCAGGATGCCGTCGCGGATCAGGTGCACGCGCTTCGCCGGCTGGCCTTCGTCGTCTGCGGCGTAGCTTGCCACCTCTCCCGGCAGGGTCGGGTCGAATGTGACGTTGAGCAGCGAGGAGCCGTAGCGATAGGTGCCGAACATATCCGGCGTGACGAAGCTCAGCCCGGCGTAGTTGCGCTCGTCACCCAGGATGCGGTCGAGCTCCAGCGGGTGGCCGATGGACTCGTGGATCTGCAGCGTCATCTGGCTCGGCAGCAGCAGCAGGTCCATTTGGCCGCTCGGGCACTCGGGTGCCTCACAAAGTGCGACGGCCTCCGCCGCCACGCGCTCGGCGTCGTCCACCAAGGTGGTGGCCGCGAGGCGCTCCAGTCCGCCCTGGCCGGGGTGGTCGCGGCCGCCGCCGGTGCGGGTCTGGGTCTGGCCGGCGATGTGCGCGGTGGCGGCGAGCCCGGAGTGCACATGCTCCAAGGTCTGGGTGATATGGGCGCCGTCGCTGCTCACCAGCAGCTGGTGCACGCGGTGGTGGCCGAGCCAGGCGGCACGCTCGACGACGCGCTCGCCGAGGTCCATGCCCGCACAGGCCTCGGTGAGCAGGCCGAGCTTGTCGGCGAGGGTCATCTGGTCCCATGGCTGCGCCACGTGGCTCTGGTACTCCACGCGCAGGCTGGTGCGGGGGAAGACTCTGGCGTCGAACAGGCCGAGCCGGGCGTGCAGCGCGGCGGAGCGTGCGGCGCGCTCTGCGGCGGCGGCGAGCCCGCTGGAGGAGAGGTCTGCGGTGGCCGCATAGCCGACGCCGCCGTCCGCCACCAGGGTGACCATGGCGCCGCGGCTCGCGCCGATGCTGCTGGGCTCGGCCACGTCGTCGCGCACGGCGAGACCCTCGTGCACCTCGTCTACCAGGCGTAGGCTCCAGTAATCGCAAGGGGGTGCTGTGTGGGCGAAGCGCCGCGCAATTGTGCGCAGTGTGTCCGGTTGGGGCTCCGGGGGCAATGTCGTTGCTGTGCTCATGTATGCAGTGGTGACGCTTGGCTTATGGGGTCGGCGGCCGGTGCTTGGCGCCGGTTAGGGGGCCAAGGCTGCTGCGGGCGCTCGATTGTCTCCGTCAGTATGGGGACCTCTGCGCCTCGGTGCAGGTTCCCAAGGCGGCATCCGCCGCCGCTCGTCGATCGGCGCTTCGGGTACTCTCGTGTCGACGACGAGGGTTCCGTTCAGAAACGAGGCAGACATCCGGCCTACGCCGCAAGGTCACCGGCCGCCACCGGCTCGCGTGCTAACATCCGCGCTCATGCTGACCTATCCGAATATCGACCCGGTCGCCTTCCAGCTTGGTCCCCTTAAGGTCCACTGGTACGGGCTTATGTACCTAATCGGCTTCGCCGCGGCGTGGCTGTTGGGCCGCTGGCGAGCGTCGCGGCCTGGTCCTGGGCCAGGCGCCGGCTGGACCGCCGCTATGGTGGACGATGTGGTCTTCTACAGCGTCATCGGCGTCATCGCCGGCGGGCGGTTGGGCTACATGTTCTTCTACGGCTATGACCAGATTCTGGCCAATCCGCTCAACGTTCTGAAGGTCTGGGAGGGCGGTATGTCCTTCCACGGCGGCCTCATCGGCGTGCTCATCGCCATCGGGCTCTTTGCGCGCAAGTATCGGCTCCGATTTTTTCAGGTCGGTGACTTCGTAGCACCGCTGGTCCCGCTCGGACTCTTCGCTGGGCGCATCGGCAACTTCATCAACGGCGAGCTCTGGGGCCACGCCACCTGGGTGCCTTGGGCGATGCAGCTCCCCTGCGCACGTTTCCCAGAGTACTGTGTTGGCCTGCCTGCCGAGGCGGACTTCAGCCCGCCGCTGCATCCCTCTCAGCTCTACGAGGCGGGGTTGGAAGGGCTGGTGCTCTTTGTCGTGCTCTGGTGGTTCTCCAGCCGCCCTCGGCCAACCATGGCAGTCTCCGGCCTGTTCCTGTTGTTGTACGGGCTGTTCCGGTTCGCGGTTGAATTCGTACGCCAGCCGGACGCCCACATCGGCTATCTCGCCTTCGACTGGCTCACCATGGGCCAGCTGCTGACACTACCCATGCTGCTGGCCGGCGTCATCCTGCTGACGGTCGCCTACGGCCTGCAGGGGGCTAGCAGACCGGCGGACGGCGCTTCCGGCTGAGAGACGCTACATGGCCTGAGGGCGCAGCTCTTGGTGTATGTGGCCTAATTCCCTCCCTCAGCCCTCAGCCCTCGACTCAGGGACTCGGATTCGGCTGCCGCGTGTGCACCGCTTCAATGTCCGCCAGCACTTCGTCCGACAGCTCCAAGTCGGCGCTGGCCAGGTTCTGCTCCAGCTGCTCCAGAGTCGTCGCGCCGATGATGTTTGAGGTCACGAAGGGCCGACTGGTGACGAAGGCGAGCGCCATCTGCGCTGGATCGAGTCCGTGCTTGCGGGCGACAGCGACGTACTCGGCTGTTGCCGCCACTGCCTGATCGTTGGAGTAGCGCGTAAAGCGCGAGAAGAGCGTGAGCCGTCCCTTCGGCGGGCGCTGCCCGTCCAGGTATTTGCCGCTGAGTGCGCCGAAGGCCAATGGCGAGTAAGCAAGCAGCCCGCACTGCTCACGGATGGCCACTTCGGCGAGGCCGATCTCGAAGGTCCGGTTCAAGAGGCTGTAGGGGTTCTGGATGCTCACCATTCGCGGCAGGCCGTACCGGTCGGCCAGCTCCAGAAAGCGCATCGTGCCCCAGGGGGTCTCGTTGGAGATACCCACATGGCGCACTTTGCCGGCCTGCACCAGGTCGCCCAGTACCTGCAGCGTCTCGAGCAGCGGCACGCTCGTGTCCTGCGCTGGGTGCTCGTAGCCGAGCTTGCCGAAGAAGTTGGTTTGCCGGTCCGGCCAATGCAGCTGATAGAGGTCGATGTAGTCGGTGCCGAGTCGGCGCAGGCTGTCCTCCAAAGCTTGCTCGATATTGGGCCGGTCCAGGCGGTTGGTGCCGCCGCGGATGTAGGGCAGCCAGTCGCCGGGGCCGGCGACCTTCGTCGCGATGATGAGCTTGTCGCGGCCGCCGCGCTCGGCTAGCCACCGGCCGACGTACGCCTCGGTGCGGCCCATTGTTTCGGCCGTGGGCGGCACCGGGTACATCTCAGCGGTATCGATGAAATTGACGCCGGCGGCGACGGCGCGGTTCAGCTGCGCTGCGGCGTCGGTGGCGGTGTTCTGCTCGCCGAAGGTCATGGTGCCGAGGCACAGCGTGCTGACGCTCAGGTCGGTGCGTCCAAGGGGGCGGTATTGCATGGCTTTGTTCCTGGTCGGAAGGCGCTGTCGGTGCGTCGATTATGGGATGGGGCTCCGCGCAATCTGCGCGCTTTTGGGCCAAGGGCCAAGGGTCAAGGGCTGAGGGCTGAGGGCTGCGGGCTGAGGGCGAGGTACGATGTCTGTCCCTTATACACACCTGCCGCGGCCGACGAATAGAGTGGTGTAGATGGTGGTGGG
>NZ_JAIFKJ010000240.1 GCF_019695415.1 Thiohalocapsa sp. | reverse complement strand
GCCCGTGAGGATGGTAGGGATGGCCTGACGCTGAATGGGCGTGGGCTCGGTGTAGCCCTGCTCGCGCACGGCACGCAGGAGGTCTTCGCGAAGACCCAAAGCATCAAAAGACATTGGATTGGCTCCTGTGGCGCCCTCCCTGCGGCCGCATAGGAGCAGCGGCCTGTACGCACGGGAGCCGGTCCGGGCTGGATTAGAGGTTGCTTGGCTGGAACGAGAGGCGCCGGCGGGAAACGCCGGGCGGCAGCGCGAACGGCTGAAGCGGGTATCGGCGGCGCCAGGGGTCTGGTGAGCCGCTGCGGTGCCGACCGGTCAGGCACCCGAAGCACGTACGGTAACAGAAACCGATGACGGGCGTTGGGAATTGTCGAACTGCCGCAGGGAGAATGCGCTGCGCTGATCCGCCCCGGCATGGGCGCAATATTCAGTGATCGCGGTCGGTCCTGTCGTCCTTAAGCGCCGATGCGCTTGATGGCGAGGGGGCGACCGCAGACCCGCGTCTTCTTGAGATGCTGGAGCAGCTCCTTGGGCATGCCGGCGGGCAGGTCCAGGATGCTGTGGTCATCGCGGATGTCGATGCGGCCGATGTAGCGCCCCTCGAGCCCGGCTTCGTTGGCGATGGCGCCGACAATATTGCCCGGCTTTACGCCGTCGTCCCGACCCACTTCGATGCGGAATCGCTCCATGCCCTGAGCCGGAGGACCGGCGCGCTGCGGACGCTGGTCGCCGCCCTGGTCGTGATTGCGGGGGCGGCGCTCGTGCCGCTCGCCACGCTCGAAGCCACGGTTCGCGCGACGGCCAGGACGCGCGGCCTGGCCGGCGTCGGCCTGCCAGGGCCGTTGCCGCTCCGACTGATCATCGCGCTGGTCCCTGCGCAGCGCGCCCCGACGGTCATTCCGCTCTCGCCACTCGCGCCGAGGCGGGCGCTCGCGAGCCCGCTCCGGCTCGGGCGGCAGCAGCAGCGGCTGCTCCCCGATAACGAGCCGCGCCAGGGCTGCGGCAATCTCCACCGCCGGTACGTCGTGCTCCTGCTGGTACTGCTCCACCAGGCTTTGCAGAAAGTCGAGCTCACCCGCGGCCAGGGCATCGGTGATGCGCTGCTTGAAATCGGCGATGCGCTTGTCGTTGACCGTCTCGGTGGACGGCAGCTGTAGGGGCTCGATGGGCTGTCGGGTGGCCTGCTCGATGGCGCGGAGCATGCGCCGCTCCCGGGGAGAGACAAACAGGATGGCCTCGCCCGCGCGACCCGCCCGACCGGTGCGGCCGATGCGGTGGATGTAGGCCTCGGTGTCGTAGGGGATGTCGTAGTTGACCACGTGGCTGATGCGCTCCACATCCAGCCCGCGGGCAGCGACGTCGGTGGCGACGATGATGTCGAGCTGGCCCTGCTTGAGGCGCGCCACAATTTGCTCGCGGAGCTTCTGCGGCAGGTCACCGTTCAGCGCGGCAGCGGCATAGCCACGGGCCTCCAGTCGCTCGGCCAGCTCCACGGTGGCCGTCTTGGTGCGCACGAAGATGAGCAGCGCATCGAAGGGCTCCACCTCCAGGATGCGGGTCAGGGCATCCAGCTTGTGCAGGCCAGAGACCAGCCACCAGCGCTGGCGGATGGTCTCCGCCGTCGCCGTGCGGGCGGCAATGCTGACTTCCACCGGGTCCTGCAGATAGGACTGCGCAATGCGCTGGATAGCCCGCGGCAGCGTCGCCGAGAACAGCGCAATCTGTCGCTCGGGGGGCGTTTGCGCCAGGATCCACTCGACATCGTCGATGAAGCCCATGCGCAGCATCTCGTCCGCCTCGTCCAGCACCAGCATCCGCAGTGCCTCGAGGTCCAGCGTGCCGCGGCGCATGTGATCCATAATCCGGCCCGGCGTGCCGACGACCACGTGCACGCCCCGCTTCAGTTGACGCAGTTGCACACTGTAGTCTTGACCGCCGTAGACAGGCAGGACGTGAAAGTCCGGCAGCGCCGAAGCATAAACCCGGCCGGCCTCGGCCACCTGGATGGGAAGCTCGCGGGCAGGGGTGAGCCACAGCACCTGGGGGTCGCGCCGCCCACTTCCA
>NZ_JAIFKJ010000611.1 GCF_019695415.1 Thiohalocapsa sp. | reverse complement strand
AAAGCCTCGCCTGCAGCCCCGGACGTAGCTCGAAGGGCGCCTCCAGCGCCACCGCCGTGCCCGTCACCCAGGCTGGGTCGGGCGCCCCGAAGACCGGGTTCGCCGCGATTACCCCGAGGATGTCGCTTGTCGCAAACAGCTGGAACGGCTGCTTCTCACGCAGCGTCAGGAGGCCCGCCACGTGGTCGAGATCGGCGTTTGTCAGGAGCACCGCCTTCAGCGGCGACTTGCGCAGCCCCGTCGGGTGTAGCGCCGGCGTTGCGACAAGTTGTTCCCCTATGTCGGGCGAGGCGTTCAGGATGGCCCAGTCGTGCCCGTTTGCCGTCACGGCGAGCGAGGATTGGGTGGCTCGCGGTATCTCACCCTGCCGGTCTGCCTCACAATTGGCACAGCCACAATGCCCCTTCGGCAGGCCTCCGCCGGCCGCAGCTCCGAGAATGATAGCCCGGAGCCTCGTCATCATCCGGGCTTCCGCGCCGTCGCCGACTTCAGAGGTGGGTGCGGTCATCCTCTTCGGCAGGGAAATACATGTTGACCTCCATGCCGCAGGTCAGCTCTTCGATCTTCGGGGCGGTCCAAGCCATGGGATTTCTCCGTCGCTTTCGTTACTATTGCGGGAGCGGCTCCCGGCGCGGCGAACTTACCACGCTACAATTGGATTGTGGGATGTGGACCCGAATTGGTCAATTCCTTTATTCTTCAGATGCCGGCTTAAAGGTAATGTGGCGGATGATCCTGCGTGACATGGGCTTGACCGCAGAAATCTAGATCATTGTCTAGATGGTCGCGGCAAGGCGTTCGAAGTCCTGGGCGAGGCACCGGTTGATCTTGACCCCAGAAAAAGGTGCACTCGACGGCAGCGGCTGCGGTCAGCGCCGCTTCGCCGTCATCGCCCGCGCCGCGCGATCAGCCTCTTGGAGGGGTCGTAGGCATAGATCGCGCCCCCCATGAAAGCCGCCGTTGCCCCGATCACTACCGCGAGCGAGACCCACTCCACCTGACCGTGGAGGGCAAAGCGGATCAGCTCCGTCGCATAGGTGAACGGGTTGACTGCGCAGACATACCAGAGTTCGAGGCTGGACTCTTTGATCCGCGAGAGCGGGTAGAGCGCCGAGGACGCAAAGAACATGGGGAAGATCACGAAGTTCATCACGCCCGCAAAGTTCTCGAGCTGCTTGATCGTCGCCGAGAGCAGGAGCCCCAGTGCCCCAAGCATCATCCCCGAGAGCACTAGTGCGGGCAGTACCGCGAGATACCCGATTGCGGGCGGCTCAATGCCGTAAAGCCAGGCGATCGCGAGGAAGGCGTAGACCTGGAGCAGCGACACCGCGACGCCGGCCAGCAGCTTCGCCGTCAGCAGGAACCAGCGCGGATAGGGGCTGACCAGCAGCGTGCGCATTGCCCCCGTGTCGCGGTCGTAGACCATGCTGAGCGAGGACTGCATCCCTTGAAACAGCAGGATCATCGCGCAGAGCCCCGGGATCACGTAGACCTCATAGAGGATATGGGTCTCGTAAGGCTCGATGATCGAGATGCCGACCACCGAGCGCAACCCCGCCGCGAAGATGAAGAGCCAGACCAGCGGTCGCACCAGCGCGGCGAGAAAGCGCTCCCGCTGGCGGGAGAAGCGCAGTGCCTCGCGCCAGACGATACCGCGCAGCGCCACGAGCCGCCCGCGCCAGCCGAGACGTGTCTCGGGGCTCATACGATGTCCTCGCGGCCGAGGCCTGTCTTGGAGAGGAAGGCGTCCTGGAAACTGCCCTGCCCGGCGATCTCGGCCGCCGTACCACGGGCCATCACCTTGCCCTCGTGCAGCAGGACGACCGCGTCGCCGGGGTCAATTTCGTCAAAGAGATGGGTGGCCCAAAGGACGCCGACACGATCCTCCGCCACCAGCCGGCGCACCGTTGCTAGCACGTCGCAGCGCGACTGGACGTCGAGGCCGACGGTCGCCTCGTCGAGCAGCAAGAGACGGGGAGCGTGGATTAAAGCCCGGGCGATCTCGACCCGGCGGAGCTGGCCGCCGGAGAGGGCAGTGACGCGCGCGTCGATCCGCTCGGCGAGCCC
>NZ_JAIFKJ010000171.1 GCF_019695415.1 Thiohalocapsa sp. | reverse complement strand
GTGTATGGTGTCGGCTATCGTTATGAAGATACCTTGCCCGATCTGGACAGCCACCTCTGAGCGGGTCGCTTCCAACTCAAACCGAAACCGCACGTGGCGTCGGGAGTCCCACCGACATCGAGCCGAGCAACCCCTAGCACGCCACCCTGCCACTGGCCTTCGCGCGATAGCGCGGCTCCCGCCGGCCGGGGACGCCCGGGCCGGCGATGTGCGCCGTTGCCGTCAGGCGGTCGCGCCCGAGCCGGCGCTGCCCGCCGCCCGACCCGGCAGTCGCCCGCGGACGAGCAGGGAGACTGCGATGGCGACGATACCCGCTCCGCCGATGGTCAGCGCGAGCAACATGAAGTTGTCCTGGAGCCACGCGATGGTGACGCCGCTCAGCAGCAGAAAGGCGCCGAAAAGGGCCATCTTCCAGTCGAGATAGATGCCGGACAACACAGCCGCGAGACCGATGACATAGATGGTGACGAAGGCATCCTGCTCGTCGTTCAAGAAGTCCTGCACCGCGTGCGCGTAGAGCAGGCGGATAACGAGGATGAGCGCCCCCCAATGCAACACCTGCCGCAGAATATAGGTCCAGCGCTCGGCGCTGGTGGCGCCGGCGAACCGCCAACCGCCGAGGATGGACACCAACGCGAGCAGCGGGATGAACAGCTGCCAGTAGTTGCTCATCTCAGCGGCGTTGTGCGCCGTCATCGCCACCAGAACCAGCGCAGCCACGTAGAGCACCAAGTAGGGCAGTTGGTAGATGATGAAGCGCTTGCGGTCGAGCTTTTCGTCGGATACGGACACGTCTGACTCTCCTTCAGGCTGGCGGGCGCTCTGGCGTGCTCAGTGCTGGGCGTTGTCGGCCTCTACCGCTTCCAGCAGCCGGTCGTAAATCTGCGGGAAGGTGTAGGCCACGCGATTCCAGGACGGGATCAGCTTCGCCTCCTGCGGACCCTTGCTCTGCATCCAGGCATCCCAGAGGAAGCCGCGAAAATGGCTCGCGGCGGATTCTTCTTCGTACAGATCGTAGTGCAGATCGTTGACGTCGGAGTCGTAGCTGTACTTGCGCACGTATTTGAGTGCGTTCTGGTAGTAGGTGTGCAGCAGCATGTCCACGTAGGAGTCGTCCAGCGGCACGCCGTGGGAGCGCATGTAGGTGAGATAGAACTTGGCAATATCCACCACCATGCGGTGCAGGCCTTGGTTGGTGTCGTCCGGCGAGAGCTCCTGGTGCTTGTGCTCATAATTGGGCGCAAGGTCGATCTGCGCCACCTGCCGACGGGTCAGCTGGTCGTATACCTGCGACAGCGTCGCCACTTCCAGCCCCCAGTCGTACGCAATGTTCAACCCCCGAGCAAGGTCGGACGTGAAGCAGAACTCCCCCGCAAGCGGGTACTTGAAGCTGCGGTGATAGTCGAAGAACCGCTGCAGCTCCGGCAGCCCCTGCTGGCACATGATGCGCGAGAGAGTGTCCACGAAAGGCGTGACGAACAGCCGGGTCACACGGCCCTTCATGGAACGCTCGGTGGGCGAAATACGCGCGTAGTAGCCCTTGCAGAACTGGAAGTCGTTGTTGGGATTGGCCACCGGCTCAATGAGCCGAGCCAGCATGGTGCGGCTGTAGGTAACGATGTCGCAGTCGTGCAGCGCGACGATGTCCGCCTCGTCGCGCGCGAACAGGTAGCCCAGTGTCACCCACACCGACTGGCCCTTGCCCTGCTCGCCCGTGGGGATTTCTCGCTCGGCCATCTGCGCCAACAGGTCTTGGATGCGCGGGCCGTCGATCCAGACGACCCGCACGGCACGCTCGGGTGTCGCGAGGCGGCCGAAATAGGACTGCGCCTCACGGAACTGGGCCTCTTCCCCGGCACCGCCAAGGGCGACGACGATGCTCTTGAGATAGCGCACCTCGGCGATGCGCTCGACGATGCGGTCCAGCACCCCGGCGTTGCTCATCTCGCTGTGCAGCGACGGCAACAGCAGGCTGACGTGGGTGTGGCGGGCATGGTCCTCGAGCTTGCGCTCGAGGTTGCTCAGGTAGTTGTCCTTATCGAAAGCCTCATACAGCGCATGCAGCGTCGTGATCTGCGGTTCCTGGTGGAAATCAGCCATGATCACTACTCCTCGGGGCGGTCAGACAACGATGCCGCGCTGTCCGCACTCAGGTATGCGCAATGGGCTTGCTGGTGAAGAGATAGTCCTTGAGCTCGCCGTCGAACTTCGGGTCCTTGCGGCGGATCCACTCCAGCAGCATCGCCGCATGCTCCTTCTCTTCGTCGCGATTGTGCGCCAGGATCGCGGCGAGCTCCGCATCCTTGCAGGCGTTCACCCGCTGGTTGTACCAGTCGACGGCCTCGAGCTCCTCCATCAGCGAGATGATGGCGCGGTGCATGTCCCGGGTCTCGTCGGACAATTCGTCGATGGGCTCGTGGTAACCCTCGTTTGCCATAGCTGGATTACTCCGTTGGGTTGCGAACATGCAGCGGCATCGGCAGACGGCCAGGGCGGGCAAGGACCTCAGGGCCGGCCCCCAATGCGCTGCCGGATCATCAGGCACCCACAAGGATGACAGAAAACGCGCCACAGTTCCCGCTCGGAGCCATTCGACGCGTATCTGCCGGCGGCCCGGCGCAAGTTGGACCAAACCTTCGAGCCGACCCACTGTACGCCAACGACGTACATGAACTACCCAGATACGCCAGCAATGCCGCAGCGCAACATTGCCGTCATCTCTCCAGGGCACAATATCGGTATCCGCTAATGTACTAACCCTTGGAGTACCGATATGAACAAGTCCCTCTCGACAGCCCTCCTCTTAACCGGCCTGGCGACCGGCGGCCTTGCTGTTGCGAAACCGCCCGCCGACCTGGCCATCGAGCCCTGCATGAATGGCGAGGTCTCTGCCGACGGCACGCTGCCCAGCCGCGAGCTGGCCGAACTGCGCGCCGCCTACGAGCAGCTGGCCAAGCCGAACCAGCACCCGTTCTACACCTTCATGGTCGCCGGTCGCGTGGTGGTGCAGGAGCCCTGAGCGAAACCCTCCACCAGCAAATGAAACAGCCGCAGCTGCCCTACTCGGGCAGCGGTGCCCTGCGCAGCGCAGGGTTAGGATGGCACCACCAGCTTCGGCAGGCCAGTTGCAACTCAGGCTCTTGGGCAATACCTGCACAACCATAACCAGACCCGCAACAAGGGAGCAGACATGCCGATCTCCGAAGCCAGAATCCTCGACTGGGTAGAACGCGGCCGAGTGCCGGATCCGGTGGTGCGTGCCGGGATTCGCCAGCGGCTCAAGAAGATGGTCGACGAGCTGCCCGGCGCGGAGCCGGAGACGGCTTGGGCGCACAAGCGGGAGTTTCTGGCGCTGATGGACGCCTCTCCCGTCGCCGCGGTGCCGGAGCGCGCCAACGAACAGCACTACGAGGTACCCGCGGAATTCTTTGACATCGTGCTCGGGCCGCGGCGCAAGTACAGCTGCTGCTACTGGCCCGAGGGCGCTGACGATCTGGCCGCCGCCGAGGAAGCATCGCTCGCGCTGACCGCCGAGCGCGCCGGCATCGCGGACGGCCAAGACGTGCTGGAGCTCGGCTGCGGCTGGGGCAGCTTCAGCCTCTGGGCGGCCGAGCGCTTCCCGGGCAGCCGCTTCACGGCGGTATCCAATTCCAGCTCCCAGCGCGCATTCATCGAGGCGCAGGCGGCACAGCGCGGCATCGGCAACCTAACGGTGGTCACCGCAGACATGAACGTCTTCGACACCGATGGCCGCTTCGACCGCATCGTCTCGCTGGAGATGTTCGAGCACATGCGTAACTGGCGTGTGCTGTTTGGCCGGGTTCACGGCTGGCTCAAGCCCGGCGGGCGGTTCTTCATGCATGTGTTCTGCCACCGCGAGCATCCGTTCCCTTACCAGGACACCGGTCCCGAGGACTGGATGAGCCACTACTTTTTCGCCGGCGGCATCATGCCGAGCGACGACCTGCCGCTCTACTTTCAGCAACAGCTGAAGCTCGTCGACCGCTGGCGCTGGAACGGGCGCCACTACGAGCGCACCCTGAACGCCTGGCTGGCCAAGCAGGACGCGGCGCGGGAGCGGGTCTGGCCCATTCTTGCGAAGACCTATGGCGAGGATCAGGCGGCGCTGTGGTGGATGCGCTGGCGGCTGTTCTTCATGGGCTGTGCCGAGTTTTTCGGCTACCGCGACGGTACCGAGTGGTATGTGGGGCATTACCTGTTCGAGCGGCCAGCGGATGTTGCGGTTTAAGGAGAGACCGACACATCGGCGCCTCCCCTAATCCGATGCCGATGGCTGCCCTGTGGTGGTGTACAGGGGGGGCCGGCAGCGGCCCGACGCAGCATCGACCATCGCCGGGGGCAGCCATGCGCACCGGTCGCGCCGTCCGTCGTGCCCATCCAGCCTTGCTGACACTGGTGCTCGGCGCGCTTGCCGGCTGCGGTGGCACCGGCGGTGAGCGCAACTACGACCTGCTGTTCACCAACATCGAACCGCTCGAGTACGCGCGCACCCTCTGCCACGGCATCCCCATGCAGGATCAGCACACCTGCATGACCTCAGTGCTCCGGCACTACCGCGACAGCCGTTGGGACGAGCCGGAGCCGAGCGAGGTCACAGGCGGTCCCTTTGTCCTCGTCTTCGCCGACGACATCTACCGCGGGACCTATGTCTCCAATCCCTTCATCTCGGCCTTTACGGTGAGCAACGGCGCCGAGCTCTGCCGCGGGCGCTATGACGCCTTCGCCGGCGACACCCGCGCCGACTTCCGCGTGCACTGCGACGACGGCAGCACCGGTCTCGCAAATATTATCCTCGACATGGATGGCCGCAATGGCGTCGGTGTGCTGGACCTCAACGACGGCCGCCGCGGCCGAATCGTTTTCGGCCACCGGGCGGTCGGCGGCGATTTCCTCTGACGTGTGGCCGGGTAAGGGAGATGCCGATCGATTGGGCATCCCGCTCAAAACGGCACCGGCGGCCTCTGCCAATCCAGACAGGAGCGCGGGCGCGAGCAGCGCCAGGCGCGCTCGGCACTGACCCAGCCCACGAGTGCCGTGCGCCCGGGCCGACCGCGCCAGAGGTTCAACAGCCGCTTACCCCACCCGTAGACGCGGAAAAAGGCCAGCGTCACGCGCTTGGCCTGTTCGAGACGGGCAGCATCCAACGGAGTAACGGTGCAGATGAGCTTATCGTCGTAGAGACCGCGGTCCTGCAGCCGCACGGCGCCGCACGCGTAGGCGGCCACCTCCGTGCCCGGCTTCAGACGCGGGCCCAGCAACACCGCATCCAGTAGATCCCCTTCCAGCCCAACACGGCTGCGAATGCTGCCGTAGTTGAAAGGACACGGCAGCGGCGAAAGGAAGTCGAGCTGCCCTGTGGAGCCCACCTTACGAAAGCTGCCCCGCGGAATCTCGATGGTGACGGCCAAGGGCAGCGCCGCGGGCGGGGCCGGCGTGCCGGCATCGGGCCGCTCGGAGCCGCACGGGGAGCGGTCCGGGCTCATGACGCTGCGAACTTGCCAGCTGCAGCGTCCGCGGGCGTCGCGCTGCGGATGTGGTCCAGTCGCAGGCGGTGGACCTGGCCGTCGGCATCGCGCGCTTGCAGCCACTCCGCCCCGTCAGCGGCGCCGATGTCGAGGGGCAGGGCCAGCAGCTCGCAGCCCGCTGCGGCATCCTGCAGCCTGAGCCGCAGCCACTGACCACGCAGGATCGCGAGCTCCAATGCCTCATGACGCGCGCAGGCGATGGGCTGATACTCGCTCATGTCGCAGCAATATTCCCCTCGCAAAGCCAAGCGACCAGATCCGTATGCCCCACCCGCAGCCGGGAGCTGCCTGCCTCAACCCAGCCGCGCCGCGCCCTCAACCAGGCATCCAAGGCTGCAGACGCGGCCGCCGCGCCCTCGGCCGAGGTCATCTGCGCCGCCGCATCCCGCCAGCCGCCGAGGAGCGCGTACTGTAGCTCGGGCATGTCGGCGCCGAGCACCCAGTCACTCTGCGCTGTCTCCACGCACCAGCCGAGCGCCCGGCAGCGCGCCGCGGCCGTCGCAGCCGCCGCCGGTCCGAGCGCCGGGCCGAAGCCCTTGTCTGTGCGCTGGTGGGCATTCACCCGCTCGACAACCCGGGCATCCTCGGCGTGCTCAGGCGACAGGGTACACCGCCCGTCGTAGGTGAGCGCAAACAGCAGCCCGCAGTGTGCGGCCCGGCAACGCGCCAGCAGGGCGTCGAGCCAGGTCACCGACACCAGGTCGAGCAACGCGGAGGCCGTCACCAAGCCGCCCGGTGGCAGCGACAGTGCCGATAGGCCAGCGCACAGATCCAGGCGCAGGGTCCGGACTGACGCCCGCCAGTTCCCGCCGGCGATGAGCAGCCCTGCGCTCGTCGCTCGACACGCCATCGCTGCGTTGGTCGCCCACTCCGCCATGCGCCCGGGTAGCCGGGTGAGCAGCGCCGGATCATGGTCGACACAGGTCCAGTGCTGGCGATCATGACCCGCCGCCGCCAGCAGCGGCGCCAGATGGCGCAGGTTAGCGCCGGTGCCGGAGCCCAAGTCCAGCACCCGGCATGTGCCGTCGGCCGCCCGCGGCAGGACGGCGAGCCGCCGTACCAGCTCATCCGCGCGCGCGGCGGAATCCGCGGGTGCGCGGCAGGCCAGCCAGTCGTCGCTGAAGTCAGTCATCGGCAACGGCCGCGGCAAAGCGCTGCGCTGCCGTCGACCAATCCGGCAACCGGCGTCGTGCGCGGACAGCACCGTCAGCGAGCCGTCGGCGCAGCTCGGCATCACTGAGCAGTCGCTCGAGGGCTCCGTGGAGCTCGTCAACACGGCCCGGTGCCACCAGTATCCCGGCATCCGCGGGCACCGTATCGGCGATGGCGCCGCCCGTGGTCCCCAGCACAGGGAGCCCGCGCGCCAGGGCCTCGGCATACGCCATCCCATAGCCCTCGAACAGGCTCGCAAGCACGAACAGGTCGGCGCGGCGGTAGCAGCCTGCGAGACCCGCAGCGCCCAGCTCGCCGAGCAGACGCACCCGCTCGTCCAAGCCGAGCGCTGCGATGCGCGCCCGCAGCGCCGCGACCAGATCGCGGTCGCGCTCGAGGCTACCGACGCAGTCGAGCCGCCAGTCGAGGTGCGTGAGTCCGCCCAGGGCCTCCACCAGCAGCCCATGCCCTTTGCGGGGCGTGACGCTGCCGACACAGATGAGCCGCAGCTCGCCCCCACTGCCAGTGCTGCCAACCGCCGGTGGCGCCGGGTCCGTGCCGGGCTCCACCACGCGCACGCGCGCCGACGGCACGCCGTAGTCCGCGAGCAGCTGTGCCGTGTGGACGCTGGTGGCCACGACGCGCCAAGCATGGCGCAGTGCTTGGGCCTCCATAACGCGCAGGCGCTCCGCTTCGGCGGGGTCCAGACCCGTCTCCAACGCCAATGGGTGATGCACCAGGGCCACGAGCCGGAGTCGTGCCGCATGGCGGGCGGCGATGCCCGGCATGGCGCCGAAGGCAAGGCCGTCCACCACCGTCAAAGCCCCTGCCGGCAGCCCGGCCAGCACAGCATCCGCCTCGGCGAGCGCCAGCGGCGACGGGCGCGGGAAGCGCGTGTCCAAGCTTCGCACGAAAACCGCGCGACCCTGCGCCCGCAGCGCTTGGACGATCCGCTTGTCGTAGCGCGTGCCGCCGGTGAGTGCCTCGAGGCTGCCCGGCAGCAGCAGGTACAGGGGCTCTTCCATTGCGCGCGGCGGGCTCGGGGGCATGGAGGTGGCGTCAGATCGGGTCGCGCGGTCCCGGAGTCCGATCGGGCCCGCGTCAGGCGCCGAGCGCACCCTCGTAGCTGGCCCATGCCACATGCGACTCCGCCAGCGTGATGCGCATCGCGGTGAGTCCGGCGGCACCGGGACCGAGGTCGCCGGCTTTGATGCGCGCCGCCATGCGCTCGAAGATGGCCCGGGCCAAGAACTCCGTGGTGGTGTTCTGCCCGGCGAAGTCGGGCTCCTGGTCCAGGTTGCGATAGTTGAGCGCACCCAGCACCTCGCCGAGCACGGCGGAGGCCTTGCCGATATCCACAACCAGGCCATCGGCGTCCAGCTCCGGGCGCCGCAGCTCGCAGTCCACCACGTAGGTTGCACCATGCAGGCGCTGGGCCGGGCCAAAGATCTCGCCCTGGAAGCTATGGGCGATCATGATGTGGTCGCGGACGGTGAGGCTGTACATGCTGGGGTCCCAAGTAGTTGCCGATCTATTGGGCATCCTGCCCCGCACGGGGAACGTCCATAATTCGGTGCTTGCCTAAGTCGATGAAGCCAAGAGATTAACGGCAAGCCCCCCACCAGCGCGAGCACACGAGCCATCCAGAGCCCTCAGGCCCCCACCTGTCAGCCGTAACGGACGCGCTGTGTCAGCGTCTCCCCAGGCGCCGTGGCCAGACGCGCCTGCACGTCCGGCAGGGCCTCGAAGGCGCATTCGTCTGTGACCAGTGCATCGAGCTGGGCGGACGCCGGCTGCGCCAACAAAGACAGCGCCAGCTCCAGGCGGCGGCGGTGATCCCAGCGCCCGCGCTGGGCTGTCGCCACAGTGCCCACTTGCGAGGACACCAGCCGCAGCCGACGCTGATGGAAGGCCTCTCCCAACGGGAGCGACACGGGCTTGGCGCCGAACCAGCTGAGCTCGAGCACAGTCGCCTCGAACGCGGCGACCCCGAGCGCCGTAACCAGCCCCGGGGGGCTGCCGCTGGCATGGATCACCAGGTCAGCATCCGCCGTCGCCGTGTCCGGTGTTCGGAAGTCGACGCCCAAGGCGGGCGCGATTCGCGCCCGTCGCGGATTGGTGTCGATGAGCTCCACGGCACAGCCCGGCACACGCGCGGCGAGCCAGGCGACCAGGCAGCCCAGAGTGCCTGCACCGATGACGGCGATGCGGTCGCCGACGCGGGGGGCGGCGTCCCAAAGCCCGTTGATGGCCGTCTCCAGATTGGCCGCCAGTACCGCACGCCCAGCCGGCAACCCAGCGGGCAGGGGGACCACCGCCGCGGCCGGCACCTGGTAGACGTCCTGGTGCGGATACAGGCAGTAGACCAAACGCCCCCGCAGTGCTTCAAGACCCGCCGTGACCTCGCCGACGCTGATGTAGCCGTACTTGACGGGCGCCGGGAAGTCGCCCGCCTGAAACGGAGCACGCATACGCGCGTATTCACTCGGCGGCACCTCGCCACGCAGCACCAGAGACTCGGTACCGCGGCTGATGCCGGAGAAGCGTGTCTTGACTCGCACCCAGTCCGCCGGTAACGGCGGTAGGGCTTCGCTGCGGATCTCACCCCGCTGTGGGCCGGTGACCCAGAACGCCCGTGCCTGTACGGCCTCGGTCATGGCTCTCCGGTGCCTATTCGATCGCGCTGCGGCATCGGTCAGGCGCGCAGCGCGTAGATGTCGCCGGAGTTGGCGCTGGCCGGCAGGGCATCCAGCCAGGCTCGGATGCCGTCAACGTCCGCCCAGCTCGCATGCAGCAGACGTTGACTCTCGCCGAGGGCGGCGTTGAAGCGGCGCACACCGAGCCGACGGCACTCCGCCAGGGCCGCCCGAGCCACCGTGCGCTGAATCGTGGTGAACTCGAAGGAGAAGGCCGGTGGCGGATGGCTCAGGCCCTTGAGCACCTGGTCTTCGTAACCCTCCACATCGATCTTCACGAACCGCGGCGAGCCGAAGCGCTCCACCAGGGCGTCGAGGGTAGTGACCGGCACCCGCACCCGCTGCTCCCAGCGCTGATTCTGCCACGCCTGGTCGTCGGCGGCGGCCTCGATAAAATCGGCGGACGCGGTGCTGACGGTGGGGTTGTCCAGGTTCAGGTGCATGTCGACGCTGCCGGGCGCGGCACCGACGGCAGCCTGGACAATGCTCACCTGTCGGTCGCGCCCGTACAGCAGCCGCAGCAGGCGCGCCGGCTGCGGCTGCGGCTCCACGGCCACCACGCGCATCCCGAGCCGGCGGAAGCTCGCCACCCGATCCCCTACATGGGCGCCGATGTCGAACACCAGGTCGCCAGGCCCGGCGAAACGGGCATGCATGCGGTCCAACGGGCCGCGGCGTTGCGGGCTGTGGTAGACGCGCACGGAGCGCAGCACACCGAGCAGGCCCCGTATGGGCGCCGGCAACCGCGGCCAGCGCACCCAGGCGGGTGCTGGCGAACCGCCGGCCATGCTCAGTCCGCGTGCTCGGCCGCGGCCTCGCGGAGCCGCGCCGGCGTCGGGCGCGGCTGTCCGGGCACCGCCGCCAGATGCAGGGCCGCCACCTCAGGCGCCGGCGCCGTCTCCTCCGGGATGCGCCAGAGACCGATCTGGGCCACGAGCCGACCGAGTGGCGGGATCGAAGTCAGCACCGCGATGGGCACGGCCGCCAGGGCAATGGCGAAGAAGGGCGAGAAGAAGAGCGCTCCCGGCGGGCTTAGCCAGGCGAACCAGCCGACGCCGAAGGCACCGAAGAGCGTCTGCGGCCAGAGCCGGCGCAACGCTGCAGGCGGGCTCACCCAATGCACCGCCCGGCGCTGCGCCCCCCACACCGCTGCCCGGCCAAAGGCGAGACCGGCGATGAAGAAGGCGTGGGCCACCGCCAGAATGGGCGCCATGAGCACAGAGAAGGCCATATCGCCGACGGCCCCTGCCAATAGCCGCGGTCCGCCGCCGAAGCGCAGCCGGCGATCGCCGTCCAACACCACCTCCAGCAGCGCTCCGATCTTGGGCGCAAAGGCCATGCCCATGCTGAGCAAAAACACCGCAAGCCCGGGGCCCGGGTGGAATGTCGGGCCGGTGTCGAAGGCGAGGGGCAGTGCGAACAGCAGCATCAGCAGTACCCAGGCGGTGGAGCCGATGAAGCCACCGGTCGCGAGCAGCAGGTTCATCCGGCTCACCGGATGCAGGCCGGGCCAGCGCAGCAGCTTGAAGTACTGCATGTTGCCATGGCACCAGCGCAGATCGCGCCGCAGGTATTCCGTCAGCGTGGTCGGCGTCTCCTCCCAGCTGCCGGTCTCCAGCAGCATCACCCGCACCTCGTAGCCCGCGCGGCGCATGAGCGCGGCCTCCACCTGGTCATGGCTCAAGACCCAGCCGGACAGCGGCCCCTTGCCCGGCAGTGGCGGCAGATGGCAGTGGTCGATGAAGGGCCTCAGGCGAATCAGCGCGTTATGGCCCCAATAGGGCCCAACGTCCTGCTGCCACCAGGCGTTGCCGGCGGTGAATCCGTTCATCAGCATGCGCATGCCGAACTGCAACGGCCGCGCAAAGGCGCTGGTGGTGGGCAGCCCCGCCATCAGCGACTGCAAAATGCCGAGCTGAGGGGCCTGTTGCATGGTGCGCACCATGCGCAGCACGACGTCGGCCGCCATCAGGCTGTCGGCGTCCAGCACCAGCATGAAGTCGTGCCGGTGACCCCAGCGCTCACAGAAGTCGCGGATATTGCCGGCCTTAAAACCGGGGTTGTCCGCTCGCCGTCGATAGGTGACGGCCATCCGGTCGTGCCAGCGCTCGGTGAGGACCTTGATACGCGCCTCTTCGGCAGCGATGACCTCCGGCCAATGGGAGTCGCTCAGCACGTAGACTTGGAAATGCTCTGCTGCACCGGAGGCCACCAGCCCCTCGATCAGTACGTCCAAGTTGCGGCCGACGGTGGCCGCATCCTCGTTGCGGATGCAGGCGAGCAGCGCCGTGCTGGTGGTGATGGGACTGCGATCTGTGGCGTCCAGCAACGGCGGACAGACCGTGCGTGCCAGGTCGGGGCTGGTGCGCGACAGCACCAAGCCGATGACCGCGTTCCAGAAGGCAATAGCGTTGAATGGCACCGTCAAGGCAAACAGGGCGGTCATTGCGGTATCCAGAGGACTGAAGCCGCCGGCGGACAGGGTCCAGACCATCAGGCCCGTGGCGACCAACAGGGTGGCGGCCACCAGGAGCGCGAATAACTGCCGGCGCCGGCGCACGGGCAATCCGACGGCGCAGGGGGACTCACGGTCGGCCGTTTCGCCGACCGCCGGCAGGGGCTGCGGTCTTCGCATGGCACAACATCCTAGGCTCGGGTGGGGGGATGGCGCAGGGCGACCACCGCGGCAGCGGCGAAGCCCTCGCCGGTCGGGCGCATGACCGCCCGACCCGGCTCCTAGGGGTAATGAGGAACATCCCTAATATTGCAAGCGCTCTGTACAGAGCTGCAGGGTCGTAGCGCACCCCGTCCAGGGCGCGCGCGCGGTGTATGGCGCTTGGGCCGCAGGCTGATCGTCAGAGCACAAGCCGCGGGCTCAATGGCGGCGCGCACCGCCACCCGCTGCGGCGACGGTACGGTGGAGCTGCGCCAGACGCGCGGGCAGGCCCTCGATTGCCGCGCCACGCTCGGTGAGCCGCCTTTGCAGCGCGTCCGCCTCGTCAACGATGACCGCGAGCTGTGGGCCGTCGAACAGCTCGCAGGCGGCATCGAACTCCGCGTCGGACGCCGTCAGCAGCGCGGGTGTCAGGTCCTGCGGGCGAATGGGGCTTTCCGGATGCAGCAGGTCCGCCACCAGCGGCTGCTCCAACAGCCGGAAGTGGATCTGCCGGGCATTGGCTTCGTCGGCGAGCTCCTGCTGCGCCGTGGGGTCGTCGCCAGTATGCCGCTGCAGGGTGCGCATGATGACGCCGATGAGCTTGGCCAGTGCCTGTTTGGGCTCCGACTGATCCTCCGGCAGCCCACAGGCCTGCTCGTAGTGGCGCTCCAGGTCTGCTTTCAGCTCCAGCACCGGGTCGCTGCCAGCGTCCGGCGGCAGGTCGACGGCGCGCTGCACAAGCTCGCGGAAGGACTGGCGGAAGGCTTCGAGCTCCTCGTGATCCAGCCTCTGCGCCTCCAGTAAGTCCTCCGGCGCCACCTCCTCCGGTGGCCAGGCGAACAACGGATTCAGGTGCCGGCGGCGCAGCTGACGCTCGCGGCGACCGGGGTGATGGGTGAAGGGAAGGTCCATGGCGAGGGCTGAGGGCTGAGGGCTGAGAAGAGCGTGCATTACGGTGAACGCATTTCGGCACTGATCGAGAGGCCACGTCCCTAGCGGCCAGCGCCCGGCCCCTGATTCAATGCTTCGTACAGGGCCGAATAGTCCATGTCGCCATAGCCAGCGGCGATGCCACGTTCGGCCGCTGCGGCCACCGCTTCGAGCAGGCCTGTATCGATGCCGGCCTCGCCCATCACGCTTTGCATCAGGCGGACGTCTTTAAGCAGGTGCTTGAGTGGGAAATTGGCGCTGGCATAGTCGTGCTGCAAGTACTTGTCGAGCTTCTTGTCGAAGGTGGGGGCGTAGAGTGCACTGCCGCGCAGCATGCCCATGAACTGCTCCACGTCCAACCCCGCCTTACGGACCAGGCCGAGACTGAGCGCGAAGCTCGCTGTGAGCCCGGCGATGAGCTGGTTCATGGCGAGCTTGAGCGCCGCAGCCTGGCCGACGCCCCCAATGTGCCGTGGCTCCTGCGACAGTGCCTCGAGCACAGGCAGGCAGCGCCGGTATAGCGCCGCATCGCCGCCTGCCATCACCAGGAGCTTACCGGCACGCGCCTCCGGCAGGCTGCCGAGCACCGGCGCCTCCAGATAGGCACCGCCCGCGGCGGCCACGCGCTCCGACAGGGCCTGACTCTCCAACGGGGCGATGGTGCCCATTTGCACCACGGTGCGCCCGGCGAGGTCAGGCAAGGAGTCGGTGGCGAACAGCGTCGCCTCGATGGCATTGGCGTCCGCCAGCAGCAGCAGCACCAGCTCGGCATCGGCGATGGCGCCGGCGGCCGTCTCCGGCAGCCGAATGCCGACGGTGGCAAGCGGAGCCGCCTTCTGCGCGGTGCGGTTCCAGGCGCTCACCGCGAAGCCCTGGTCCTTGAGCCTGATGGCGATCTCACCACCAAGGAGTCCGGTGCCAAGAACGGAAACTTCCATGAGCTGCCTCGCTGGACATTCGGGGTTGGTGGGCTGGCCGGGATGGACGATGCGGGTTGGCCCCGGAGTGATTCTAGATCCGAAATTGTAACCGGTAGAGTAGAGATCAGGGCCACCCCTCGCCCACCTAGTCAAACGCAGCATGCGGGCGACCCGTTCGCCGTCCCGTTCCCCGTCCCGTTCCCCGTCCCATTCAGGGAGCAGCGGCAGACTCGAAGAATCCCAAAACCGAAGCCTATGTCGTCCCTCCGGCTGTCTGGCCCGTGGGGTCCGCATTATCTAAGGAGATGCTGATTTATTGGGCGTCTTGCCCCAAAATCGGACGGCGCCGGGCCTGTGCAGCGATTGGGCGGTTTCCCGGCTCCGTCATTTTAAGCGACTGACGTCGCCGAAAATGGCGGGTG
>NZ_JAIFKJ010000049.1 GCF_019695415.1 Thiohalocapsa sp. | reverse complement strand
TCGTACGGCCGCGGGATCCCGTACACCTACGGCACGGTCCCGGTTACCGGCAACGTGATCTGGGCCGACGAGATCCAGGAGGTTCGGAACGAGGAGGGCGGCAGCAAGAAGAAGGGCACGCCGACCGTCGTCCACTACACCTACTTCGCGACCTTCGCGGTGCTGGTCGGCGACGGCCCGATCACCGGCATCCGCCGGATCATCGTGTCAAGCTGTGTCCGCCTTGAGGTAGAATAGGACGCAGCGGTAGGCCTCTGAAGGCGAGGTAGGCCCGTCCGCGGTAGGCGGGCGTGCCGCCCACCCCCTCAACCGCCTCGATGGTCGGGTCGGGGGCCTGGGTCGTGGTGCCGCGGTGGATCCGCGTCGCCTTGCGGCCGTGCTTCCAGCTGTTGACCGCGCCCTCGCTAAGAGCGATCACTAGTGGTTCGTCACTAACGAAGGATTCCCTTCGAGTTCGGTTTGTGCGATCATCGAAGGATGGGAACGGAGGTCGAGATCGAGGTCAGCGCCGCGGATCGTGCTCGTTTGGAGGCGATCGTGGCGGCGCCGAGCAGCCCCCAGAAGCACGTCTGGCGGGCGCGGGTCATTCTGTTGAGCGCAGAGGGCGTCGGCACGATGACAATCGCCCGCAAGGCTGGCGTGGCCAAGCCGACGGTCTGGCGCTGGCAACGCCGGTTTGCGGCAGAGGGCGTCGCCGGACTGCTGCGCGAGAAGTCGCGCCCGCCGGGGATCGCGCCGTTGCCGACTGAGACCGTCGCGCGGGTCGTAGCCCTCACCGGTGAAGTGCCGCCAGGCGAAGCGACCCATTGGACGGTCCGTGCGATGGCCCAGGCGGTCGGCATCTCGCACGCCTCGGTGCAGCGGATCTGGCGGGCGCACGGCCTGAAGCCGCACCGCTTCAAGACCTTCAAGCTGTCGAAAGATCCCGCCTTCGCCGCCAAGCTGCGGGAGATCGTCGGGCTCTACGTCGATCCGCCGGCCCATGCGGTGGTGCTCTCGGTCGACGAGAAGAGCCAGATCCAAGCGCTCGACCGCACCCAGCCCGGCCTGCCGATCAAGCCCGGCCGGCTCGGTACGATGACCCACGATTACAAACGCCACGGCACCACCACGCTGTTCGCGGCGCTCAACGTCCTCGAGGGGACCTTGATCGGACGCTGCATGGCCCGCCACCGGCATCAGGAGTTCATTCGCTTCCTGAACGCGATCGAGCGGACCGTCCCGGCCGGCAAGGTGATCCACGTGATCCTCGACAATTACGCCACCCACAAGCACCCCAAGGTCAAGGCCTGGCTCGCCCGCCACCCTCGTTTCGTGTTCCACTTCACGCCCACCTCCGGCTCGTGGCTGAACGCGGTCGAGGGCTTCTTCGCCAAACTCACCCGGCGGCGCCTCAAGCGTGGCGTGTTCCGCTCCGTCGTCGAGCTCCACGCGGCGATCAAGCGCTTCATCGAGGCCCACAACGATGACCCCAAGCCGTTCGTCTGGACCGCCGACCCCGCGCGCATCCTCGCCGGCGTCCAGCGCGGGCACCAGACGTTGGAGACACTCCACTAGTATCCGAATCAACGGTGGTTCAGCGCGGAAGGCCGGAGGCCAACTGGCCTGCGTCTACTCTGAGATGGGATGGCTATCGCGGTACGTCCACAGGTCCTAAGTCGAGGTTCGCCCGACGCAGCTTTCGTATGATGGGGCGTGCCGTCGAGTGGGGCTTTCTGCTCACACTGGTCGTAGCTCCGCTGCCATTTGGTGGCAATACTCAGTTCGCATGGAACTTCCTGGCGCTCGGGGTTGGCGGCCTGCTCCTGGTTTGGAGTTTCCGAGCGGCCCTGTGGCCCAGGCGAGAGTTTCGCATACCGCGCCCAGTGGCTCCTGTTGTTGGGCTCTTTGCTCTCGTTTGCGTTTGGATCGCCATCCAGGCTTGGACCCTTGCACCTTCAACCTTGCGTCACCCACATTGGCACGAGATAGGGGCCATCCTCGGTCACGCGCCTATCGCAGGGACGCTGTCTGTGGACCGTTACTCTACGGTGACTGCCTGCGTGCGCTTGCGGACGGTGGCGCGTCGCTCG
>NZ_JAIFKJ010000572.1 GCF_019695415.1 Thiohalocapsa sp. | reverse complement strand
CCAGCGGCCTGCCCTGCTACCGCGACGGGCGCCGCGACGCACTCGCCGCGGCCGCCTTCGTTTTGCTGGCAATAGTGCTGAACGGCCTTGTCTCGGCGCCGACACAAGAGCCCAGCTACTCCGCCTTCAAGCAGGCGGTGCACGATGACCGTGGGGCGGAGGTGACTTTCGACGCGGACCGCATTCGAGGCCGCTTCAAGCCAGAGTCGGCAGCCGAGGAAGAAGAGCCCGCCGGCGTCGAGATCGGCTCCCGCACCGCCGACGGCCCAATGGGTCGCGAAGCCACCGGCAACGGCGAACCTGCGGCGAAGACTGCCGCGAGCGCCGAGCGCTTCACGAGCACCATGCCGCAGGTGGACGACACCGGGCTCCTGGATCTGCTGGAGCAGCACGGTGTGGAAATCCGCGCCACTTCGGCGGAGAGCGGCAGCTTGGCACGCGTAATTCTCGCGGTCGTGCCCTGGATGCTGATCCTCGGCGTGTTCCTGTACATCAGCTGGCGCATGCAGCAGAAGCTCATGGGAGGCGGCGGCGGCCAGCAGGGGGGCATCTTTGGCTTCGCCAAGTCGGGCGCGAAGCGCTTTCGCACCGAAGACGTCAAGGTGCACCTGGACGACGTCGCCGGCCTCAAGAACGCCAAGGCAGACCTCGCCGAGATCATCGGCCATTTGGCAAACCCCGAGCGCTTCCGTGCCCTCGGCGCTACGGTGCCTAAGGGCGTGCTGCTGGTGGGCCCGCCAGGCACCGGAAAAACCCTGCTCGCCCGGGCCGTCGCCGGGGAGGCGGGGGTCCCCTTCTTCAGCATCTCGGGCTCCGAGTTCGTGGAAATGTTCGTCGGCGTGGGCGCCGCCCGGGTGCGTGACCTTTTCGATTCCGCCAAGAAGGCGGCGCCCTGCGTGATCTTCATCGACGAGATCGACGCCGTCGGCCGGTCCCGCGGCGCCGGCCTCGGCGGCGGACACGACGAGCGCGAGCAGACACTGAACCAGATCCTCTCCGAGATGGACGGCTTCGAGCCGCACGAGGACGTGGTGGTGCTGGCCGCCACCAACCGCCCGGATGTGCTCGACAGTGCACTGCTGCGCCCCGGACGCTTCGACCGCAAGGTGTACCTGGAGCTGCCGGACAAGGCCGCCCGGCGCGCGATCCTGGACATCCATGCCAAGAAGATCCCGCTCGCAGGCGACGTGGATCTGGACAGAATCGCGGAGCGCACCATCGGCTTCTCCGGCGCCGACCTCGCCAACCTGGTCAACGAGGCTGCGCTTCTCGCCGGGCGCCGCGAGTGCGAGCGCGTGGGCATGGACCTGTTCGCCCTCGCCCGTGACAAGATCGTCCTCGGCGCCGAGCGAGAGCAGGCCATCGGCGACGACGAGCGCCGGCTCATCGCCGTGCACGAATCCGGCCATGCCCTGATGGCCTGGCTGCTGCCCAACGCCGACCCACTGGACAAGGTGACCATCATCCCCCGCGGCCAGGCACTGGGTGTGACCGAGCAGGTACCGCGGGAGGAGCGCCATACCTACAAGCAGAGCTACCTGCGTGACCGCCTAGGTGTCATGCTCGGCGGGCGGATCGCCGAGCAGCTGGTGTTCGGCGAGGTCACCACCGGGGCCGAAAACGATCTAGAGCAAGCCACGAACCTCGCCCGCAAGATGGTAAGCCGCTGGGGCATGCGCGAAGCCATCGGCCCGCTGGCCTTCCCGCGCGGGCCCGAGCACGTCTTCCTCGGCCGTGACCACCCTGCGGCGCCCACCTTCCGCCCCCCCCCCTCCCCGCCCCTCGACCCAGAGACACAGGCCCTTTTGGAAGGGGGAACAAAGCACGCCCGCGCCCTGATGCGCGAGCACGAGGATGCCCTGACGCGCCTCGCCGCGGGCCTACTGGAGGCGGAGACCCTGAACCGCACCGAGATCGAGGCCCTGCTGAGGGAGGCTGGCGCGACACCGCCTGCGTCCGCGCAAGCGGACGGGCCGAAGCGCCGCGGTGCATGGGCTGGCCCCTCACACAATCTCCGAGCCACCGAGACGCCTGAGCACGTGGGAACCCGGCCTACGACTGTAAAAACAACAA
>NZ_JAIFKJ010000398.1 GCF_019695415.1 Thiohalocapsa sp. | reverse complement strand
CCCTCCGCCCGCCGCCAGGCGCCAGTCCTGACGGCGGGGGTGCGATCCTTGCGCTGGCGCTCGACAGACGCGGGTCAGCGAACGGTGATCTCTCCGGTGATGGTGTCGCGAATGGTGACGACCACGCCGTCGCCGACCTTGAGCTGCCGCAGCAGGCTCTTGTCGGCGATCTCGAAGGTCCGGGTCTCGTCAGCGCCGCGCACCTCGACGGTGCCAGCGGACTGATCGATGCCGGTAATCTGACCGAACAGGCGGAATATGCAGCACCTCGAAGCTGCCGTCGGGCAGGCGGATGGTCATCAAGCGGGTGTCGGTGTTGACTACCATGACCTCGCCTTCGAGTGTGCTCTGGACGGCAACGGCCTTAATGGGCTGGCTGCGCAGGTCTGGTTGGGCTTGGATGCACGGCGGGCAGGGCTAGGGTCAGGGACAGGCACAGGGCTGTCGCGGTGATGTGCCTGGTCATCATGGGTCTCCTCGTTGGCGGGCCGTGGGGCTTGCGGGGTGGACAAGCGCAGCGGAGTCCACCGAGTCAGCCGAAGTTGTGCAGAAAGAACGGAATGATCAGCGCGTTGGCGATGTCGATGAAGAACGCCGACACCAGCGGTACGATGATGAAGGCGCGGTGCGAGGCGCCATAACGCTGGGTCACCGCCGCCATGTTGGCCATGGCCGTCGGCGTCGAGCCCAGGGTGACACCGCCGAAGCCGGCGGCCACAACGGCGGAGTCGTAAGTTCGCCCGAGCATCGGATAGAGCACGAAGATGGTCACCAGCACCGCCAGTGTGAACTGGGCGGCAAGGATGGTGAAGATGGGCGCGGCCAGGTCAATGAGGGTCCAGAGTTGCATGCTCATCAGCGACATGGCAAGGAATGTGCCGAGTGCAATATCGGCGATCAGGGCAATGGCGGGAGTGCGGCTCGGCCAATTGATCCTGAGGGCGCCATAGAGCTTGCCGGGGACCAGGTTGGTGAGCAGGATGCCGGCGAACAGACAGGTAACGAACAGTGGCAGCTTGAGCCCGAACTCTGCGAGGGATTCGTTCAGCCCGTAACCGAAGATGATGGCGACATGGATGGCCAGTACCGCTGCCAGGAAGTCCATGTGGTCGATGCCGGTGTCCTCCTGTTGCTCGGTCAGGCCGATTTCCTGGATCTCCTCCTGCGCGGTAGCCTGGGCCGGCTCGAGCCGGTGGCGCTTAATCAAGAATTGCGCGATTGGGCCGCCCATCAGACTCGCCAGGATCAGCCCGAAGGTTGCGCTCGCGATGCCGATCTCCATGGCGTTGGCAATGCCGTATTCCTCGCCGATGGTGGGCGCCCAGGCGATGGTGGTGCCGTGCCCGCCGATGAGCGACACGGTGCCGCCCAGCATGCCCACGGCTGCCGGCAGGTCGAACAGCGCCGCCACCGAGATGCCGGTGAGGTTTTGCGCGAACATGAAGCCGATCGTGAGTGCCAACAGAATAACGAATGGCCGTCCGCCGGCGAGCAGGTCCGCCGCGCGCGCATTGATGCCGATGGTAGTGAAGAAATAGACCAGCAGTACGTCGCGCGCGCGCAGCTCGAACTCCACCACGGTGCCGGACGCGGCGTAGAGCAGCGCGAACAGCACAGAGAACAATAGCCCGCCAGTGACAGGCTCCGGAATACTCAGCTCCCGCAACAGGCGTACACGCTCATTGAGACGCTTGCCGACAAACAGCACCAGAATGCCGATGGTGACGGCAAGGAATGACTCGATGCGCAGCAGGCCGTCCTGGAATTCCATCGTCTTCTTACTCCGGGTGACTCGGTATCTATCTGGCCGTCGACGTGCTGAACGCGTCGGGCTGGCCTTCACGGCCCGATGGGCCCTATGGCAATCTGCCGAGCCGCAACGCCGGTGACAAGCGAAAACCGACAGACTAGCCGCGGCTGCCGACAACGACAATTGCGGTCATGAGCCGCGAAGGCTGACTATGTTAGGGAAGCGCCGATTTATTGGCGCTTCCCGTGCGGGGCAGGACGCCCCGCCATTTTCGGCGACCCAAGTCGCTGAAAATGCAGGAGCCGGGAAACCGCCCAATGTCTGGACAGGCCCGG
>NZ_JAIFKJ010000648.1 GCF_019695415.1 Thiohalocapsa sp. | reverse complement strand
TTTATGTTGTGGGTCGTGGTGCTTTTCTTTTTTAAGAGCCCGCCGCCCCCCGGAGTGTACCCTATCCTCTTCGTCGGCAGCGTCAGATGTGTATGAGGGACAGTAGCAGGACCCTGTCGACGCCGGCCCGGGCCGGCCGCGGCGGCGGCCGCGACAGCGCCAAGGCGAGCCCGAGCCACCAAAGCACGGCCGGCAGCAACAGCGTGATACCGGCGGCCGTGATCCAGAGCACGAGCAAGACGGCCGCGAGCAGGGCGGTGGCCGCGACGCGGGAGGCCGATCCTACGACGCCCGCGAGGCGCGCCCACTCCCAGCCCGCAAGCGCGACGATTGCGCCCATGATCAGGGCGAACCACGGCGTGGGCAACAGTACCGCGACGACGAAGCCCGGCACCAGCCACGCGGAGGTGCGGAGCCGCATACGCAGCACATCGTCCGACACAGCCGCCTCAGCCACCCACGGCATTCGCACTGGCCGCGATCTGCTCGCTGGTAAGGCCGAAGCGCCGCTGCCGACGGGCGAAGTCGTTCAGCGCGGCGCAGAAGGCGTCGGCATCGAACTCCGGCCACATCAGGTCGGAAAAGTAGAGCTCTGCGTAGGCTGACTGCCAAAGGAGGAAATTGCTGATGCGCTTTTCACCGCCGGTGCGGATGAAGAGGTCCGGATCAGGCACATCCGGAAACGACAGCCGGGCGGCGACGGTGGCTTCGTCGATGGCCTCCGGCGCCAGCTGACCAGCGGCCACATCGCGGGCGATGGCGCGCACGGCTTGGGTGACATCCCAGCGCCCGCCGTAGTTGGCGGCCACCTGCAGCGTTAGCCCGCGATTTTGCCCTGTGGCAGCCTCGGCGTCGCGGAACTGGGCCTGCAGCCTTCGGGAGAAGGCCGACAGATCCCCGATCACGCGCAGCCTTACATCGTGCTCGACCAGGCGTTGGACCTCGACCTGCAGGGTGCTCATGAACAGCTCCATCAGCACCGTGACCTCGCTCTGTGGACGGCGCCAATTCTCGCTGCTGAAGGCGAACAGCGTGAGCACGCCGATACCGTGACGCACGCTCTCTTCGACAACGGCCCGCACACTCTTCGCACCAGCGCGATGACCGGCGGTACGCGGCAGGCCCCTCTGGTTGGCCCAGCGTCCGTTGCCGTCCATGATGATGGCGACATGCTCCGGCACACGCTTGGGCCTGTCGCCTTGGCCGATGGCCGTGATCTCGCTGGTCACTTGCAGTGCGTCTCGCACGCTGGGTTTCAGATGGACATCAGGTCCGCTTCTTTCTCCTCCAGGATGCGGTCCACCTCCTTGATGAACTGGTCGGTTAGCTTCTGCACGATTTCCTCGCCACGGTGCTCGTCGTCTTCGGAGATCAGCTTTTCCTTGACGAGCTCCTTCAGCTGTTGGTTCGCATCGCGGCGGATATTGCGAACGGCCACCCGCGCCTGCTCGGCCTCGGCGCGAGCAATCTTCTGCAGGTCGCGACGCCGCTCCTCGGTGAGCGGCGGCATGGGCACACGGATGACGGTGCCGGCGGTATTGGGGTTCACGCCCAGGTCCGACTGGATGATCGCCTTCTCCACCACTGACACCATGTTACGGTCCCAAGGGGTGACGGTGAGCGTCCGGGCGTCCTCCACGGCAACGCTCGCGGCCTGGCTGATGGGCACCTCGCTACCGTAGTAGGAGACACGGACGTGGTCCAGCAGCGACGGGTGCGCCCGGCCGGTCCGGATCTTAGCGAGCTCGTGGCTCAACGCCTCCGCGCTCTTCCCCATACGCTCGGCGGCGTCTTTCTTGATGTCATCGATCATGGTTCGCGTCCAGGCTCGACCAAGGAGCCAATATCCTCCCCGGCGGCGACGCGCTGCAGCGCCCCGGGCTCAAAAATACTCATCACCCGCAACGGAATGCCATTGTCGCGGCACAATACTAAGGCGGTGAGATCCATCACGCCGAGGCGCTCGCGTAGGGCCTGATCATAGGTGATCCGCGGGTAAAACTGTGCATCTGGATGCTTTTTAGGGTCGGCGGAGTAGATGCCGTCCACCATAGTCGCCTTGATCATAAGGTCCGCATTGATCTCGACGGCGCGCAGGCTCGCAGCGGAGTCGGTCGTGAAGAATGGGTTGCCGGTGCCAGCCGCGAACAGGACCACCCGCCCCTTCTCGAGGTGGCGGATCGCTCGCCGGCGGATGTAATCCTCGCATACCTCGTTGATCTTGAGGGCGGACATGACGCGCGTCGGCACGCCAATGCGCTCAAGCGCATCCTGCATGGCCAGCGCGTTCATGACCGTGGCCAGCATGCCCATGTGGTCTCCGGTGACGCGATCCATGCCACGGGCGGCAAGGCCCGCCCCACGGAAGATGTTGCCGCCGCCGAGCACCACAGCGACCTCAGTGCCGGCGCGCGCGCAGTCGGCTAGGTCGCTGGCGAGCCGCGCGAGAACCTCTGGGTCGATGCCACAGGCGGCGGCGCCGAGCAGCGCTTCACCGCTCAGCTTCACGAGTATCCGGCGCGGTCGGGAAGGTGCTTCGCTCATGTAGCTGCGGCTGGCTATTGGCTGAGCCGGGCCTGAGACTGCGGGCCCGGCGGTCGGCTGACACGACTGCACGGCCTAAGCGGGCACAGGCGCCCGACTGGCTGCGCATGATACCCGAGCACAGGCCTCGGAGCGTGCTTAGGCACGTCTTTTCGGTCAAGGCTATGGAGTGCCTCTTCCCCACCTCTGCAGACCGGCGGGCCTAGCCGCGACACCAGTGCAGGTGCCCGGGTGGCCCGGCACCGAACGCGCGGCCGGGTCGAGGGGCGCGGCCACCGTCACCGGAGGAGGCCCATCAGTCGGCCTTTTTGGCCTGCGCCTGCACCTCTTCCGCGAAGTTCTCAGCCTTTTTCTCGATGCCCTCGCCCACCTCGACGCGCGCGAACGACGCAACTCGCGCGTTGGCCTGCTGCAACAGCTTCTCAACGCTCGTGTCCGGGTCCTTGACGAAGGCCTGACCCAACAGGGTGACCTCCTCGGTGAACTTGCGCATCCGCCCACCGATGATCTTGTCCACGATCTCTGGCGGCTTACCGCTCTCCAGTGCCTGCGCCCGGAAGATCTCACGCTCGCGCTCGATTGCCTCGGCGGGCACGTCGTCGGCGCTGACACACATCGGATTGGTGGCCGCGATGTGCATGGCGATATCACGACCCAGTGCGGCATCGCCGCCGACGAGGTCGACGATCACACCAATGCGCACCCCGTGCCGATAGCTGTGGAGGGTGCCCTGCGGCGCATCGAAGCGCACGATACGGCGCAGCTGGACGTTCTCACCCACCTTGGCGACAAGCGCCTCGCGGGCACTGTTCACAGTGGCGTCGGCGGCACCGGCCAGCGGTGTTTCCGCCAAGGTGTCTACGTCTGCCGCATCACTCGCCAGCGCGGTCTCACCAACGGCCTCGGCAAAGCGGACGAAGTTCTCGTCCTTGGCCACGAAGTCTGTCTCACTGTTGATCTCGACCATGATGCCGCGGCGGCCGTCCTCGGCTACACGCAGCTCGACGACGCCGTCGGCGGCAATGCGCCCGGCCTTCTTTGCGGCCTTGGCCTGACCGGATTTGCGCATGGCCTCGATGGCCGCCTCGATGTCCCCGTCGGTTTCCTGCAGCGCGCGCTTGCACTCCATCATGCCGGCGCCGGTGCGCTCACGAAGCTCCTTGACCAAACTGGCAGAGATTGCCATTGCCTACTCCAAACTCTGGAAACGGAAAGAAGAACAGCCCGCGCACCCGGGCCGGGCGCACGGCGGTGGTCAGGAGGCCGTCGCCGCCTCGCCTGCGGGCTCGGCCGCCGCCGTCGGCTCCGGCGCAGCCGGCTCCGGCGCGCTGTCGCGGCGCCCAGCCATGGCAGCAGCGGTCTGCCGGCCGTCCAAGACCGCGTCGGCGGCGCCCTCGATATAGAGGCGGACGGCGCGGATGGCGTCATCGTTGCCGGGGATGACATAGTCGATCCGGCTCGGGTCGTTGTTGGTGTCCACGACGCCCACGACCGGGATACCCAGCTTATTGGCCTCGGAGATGGCGATCTTCTCGTGGCCGACATCGATGACGAACATGGCGTCGGGCAGGCCATCCATGTTCTTGATGCCGCCGAGGCTGCGCTCGAGCTTGTCGCGCTCGCGGCTCAACGTCAGCGTCTCCTTCTTGCCGAAACGCTCGATGCTGCCATCATCGAACATGGCCTCGAGGTCCTTGAGGCGCTGGATGGACTGACGCACCGTCTTGAAGTTGGTCAGCATGCCGCCGAGCCAGCGGTGGTTGACGTAGGGCATGCCGCAGCGGCTCGCATGCTCGCGGATGGCCTCCTGCGCGGCACGCTTGGTACCAACGAAGAGCACACGCCCGCCGTTGGCAGCGAGCTTGCCGAGATAGCTCATCGCCTCCTGATACAACGGCAGTGTTTTCTCTAAGTTGACGATGTGAATTTTGTTGCGCTGGCCGAAGATGTACGCGGCCATCTTCGGATTCCAGTATCGCGTTTGGTGGCCGAAATGGACCCCGGCCTGCAGCATCTGCCGCATTGAGACGTCGCTCATGGTATTGCCTCTGGTTTGGGTTAGACCTCCACGCGCCCCATGCTGCAACCCGTCAAACGGGCACCCAGCAACACGTGTCGACGCGTGTGTGGCGTTCTGGCCGCTGGCTCACCACCCGAAGTGACGAGAGTGGTGCGGCGGCGCCGGTTGAATGGCGTAAGCTCGGTTGTCGTGCGGCGGTGTGCTCAAGCCGAGCCGCAGCGCGCAACAGCCGCTCGGATGCTCAGAGCGCGGGGCGTCGGAAACAAGATTCCGTCGGTAAGCCGCAGCTCTACCCCGGTGCGGCAATGCTTGGCTGGACAGCAGGCTAGCAGCGCCAAGCTGCGCCCGCGACGACATCAACGCTGAGGTGTGGGTGGGGACACCGCCCAGTCTGACCGCTGCCGCACAAGCGCTTGATCTGCCAAGCAACTACAGTTTGGTTGCCTGACGGTCATGCTCCATGACTGCCCGGATAGCAGATCGCGGCACGCCGTTTGCCCCACATCCTCGCGTTTTATACCATGGGGGTCTTTTCCAAAGCAATCTTGCGCGCGACGGCATCAAAGCCCATGTCACGCCTACTGGATCGGTCTGCGCGGCGGTTAACACTGTGGATGCCTCAGCTAAGAACATGGCGGTAAGCATCAAATCTGATGCCGACATCGCCAAGATGCGCATCGCTGGGCGCCTCGCGGCAGAGGTGCTGGAGATGATCGGCGAGCACGTTGTGCCCGGCGTTACCACCGGAGACCTCGACCGCATCTGTCACGAGTACATCGTCCACGTGCAGGGCGCCGTGCCTGCCCCCCTGAACTACCGAGGCTTCCCACGCTCCATCTGTACCTCGGTGAATAACCAGGTCTGCCATGGCATACCTGGCACCAAGCGCCTGAAAAAGGGCGACATCGTCAACATTGATGTCACCGTCATCAAGGACGGTTTCCACGGCGACACCAGCAAGATGTTCTTCGTCGGCGAGCCATCGGTGCTGGCAAAGCGGCTGGTGGGCGTGACCCAGCAGGCGATGTACACCGGTATCGCCGCGGTGCGACCAGGGGCGACGCTCGGCGACATCGGCCACGCCATCCAAACGTTCGTCGAAAGCCACAGCTACTCTGTCGTACGCGAGTACTGCGGGCACGGCATCGGCCGGGAGTTCCATGAAGACCCGCAGGTCTTGCACTACGGTAAGCCAACGGAGGGGCTAACGCTGCAGCCTGGCATGTGCTTCACCATCGAGCCCATGGTCAACGCCGGCAAACGCCAAGTGAAGCTGCTGCAGGACGGCTGGACAGTCGTCACAAAGGACCGCAGCCTCTCGGCGCAATGGGAGCACACCATACTGGTAACGACGGATGGGCATGAGATCCTGACCCTCCGCGACGAGGAGCGCACGGCCGCCGCCGCATGAGTCGCAACCGGCTCGGCCCATGCGCGCCCCGGCCGACAAGTGCCCACGACGCGCTACGGCCTGCCGCAGCAGCGACGCAACGACTTCCCCTTTCTTCCGGAGCCGAACACATGCCTCAGGCGCCGACGAGCCTTCCGACCGCGAATGCCGAGCCTCCGGCGGCCGGAAACGGCGAGGTCGGCGGCATCGCGGCCTACCAGGTGGAGCACCCCGGAGCCGGGGGTGCCCCCTTCAGCGCCCATGCGCGCGGGCGGCC